>JANYGY010000036.1 GCA_025362255.1 Planctomycetales bacterium | reverse complement strand
TGCGGCCTATGTCGAACATTCGGGCGACCATGCCAGCGTCGCCGGCTGGCTCGGCAGCGCGGAGTTCATCCTGAACCGCGCGAATGACGTGTACGACACCGAGTTTCATCAATCATGGTCGGGCTGGGATCAGCGGCTCGGCGGCGGCTTCGAATTCCCTGACTCACCGCAAACCCGTGATTGTTTCAAGATGCTGGCGATTCGTGCGTGGCGCGAGTTCGCGACCGTTCTTGAGCGCACCGGACAGGCTGAATTGGCGGAGCGCTTCCGCGGCTTCGCCGCGCGCCGCATTGCCGAGTTGCGTGGTGACCCAACGTGGGTGGCATGCGTCGGACTGTTCGGCGCATTGCAGGCGGTGAACGCAGGATTCACCACCCCCGACGAGCATACCGCCATCGCCGCGACGTACGGTGCCGATCCAGTCGACTTCACCTTCATCTCGCCGTTTCATCAGTACTTCGTCTTGCGCGCCCTGGCACGTATGGGCCGCCATGACGACGCGATGCGGCTGCTGCGCGATTGCTGGGGCGGCATGCTCGCCCACGGCGCGACGACCTGTTACGAGCTCTACCGGCCAGAGTTGAACGCGGTAATGCCGCATCGCTCGTTGCTGGATTGCAGCCTGACGCATCCCTGGTCGGCCGGTGCCACGACGTGGCTGAGTGAAGAGATTGCCGGGATCCGTCCGCTGGCGCCTGGCTTCGCCAGCTACGCCGTGAAGCCGCGACCGGGACCCGGGCTCGAGCGCATCGCCGCCTCGGTGCGCACGCCGCACGGTGATCTGGCGCTGCGCCTCGACATCACCAGCGGATCGTTCGAGCTCAACGCGCCGCCGAACACGGTCGGCGAGGTGACCATTCCATCCGGTGGGCGACGCATCGTCGAGGTTACCATCGCTGGCATGCTCGTCTGGCCGTCAAACGGGCATCTGCCGCCAGGATGCTCGGCAATCCGCGCCGATGCTGATGGCGTCCATCTTGAAGGCGTGCGCCCGGGTTGGTTGCGCGCCACGGTTATTTACGCCGGACCTCTGCCTATAACGCTGGTGCCCGCAGCCCGCACCTACCGAGCACAGTACCTCGGCCAGGACTGCCGCACCGGCGGAACCTGGGGTGGATACTATGGCGTGTTGGGTCACCAATTGATCACGGGGAACGCCGCTGAGCCGCTGAGCGGACAGCTGCCGGACTTCGTTGCCGCAGTGACGCTCCGCGATGGCAATCAGCCCCTGCACACCACCTACGCCCGAGACAGCACCGACCCGCGGGCGCCTGCAGCTGACGCCGGCAACCGCTGGCCGCGCGAGGTCCACAGCGTGACCACCAACCCGTCCGCGCATTCGGTGTGGCTGAAGGTCGACCTGCGTCGGGAACAGCCGCACGTGCTGTCCTTGTATCTACTCGACTGGAATGGCGACTTGGGGCACTTTGCCGTAGAAATGTATGACGCCGAAACGCTGAACCTCATCGCCCCGACGCAGGTTGCCGAGGACGCCAGCAACGGCTGTTATATGCGCTTCGCCTACCACCGGTCGAGCGTCATCCGCATCTATCGCGGCGCGATGTCTGGAATATTTTTCGACTGATTTATACCTGCTGTTGAACGAGAGGAGCCCTCATTAAACCAGGATAGGTCGTTCAATTTGCCAAAATAATCAATTTTATGCTAATCTATGGTCCCTTTACAACCGTTGCCATAAAAACAAAAACTGATCTATTAATGGAGTCAGCACATGGTCATTTCCGGAGCGGCTCCCATGAACTCAATCTCCATCATGGCTTTGCTCTCTGACAACAATCGGCCTACGAACCGCCGTGTCCGCAGCGGATTTACCTTGATGGAATTGATGGTCGTCGTGACCGTCATTGCAATCTTAACCTCTCTCGGCTTTATGGCGACCACCATGATGCGCGAACATGCGAAACAAGTTTTGTGCATGTCGAACCTGCGCCAATGGGGCCTCGCGATTTCTGGTTATGCGCAAGACAATCGTGGGATCATCCCACGCACCCCGGCCAATTGGGAGGACCAGAATCCCAACTCTGGCCAAACTTTTTGGGCTGTCTTGAAAGTGCAGAATCCCCTACGACCCCAAGATTTAAATTTTCCGGCGATCCAACCGTACCTCGGCGATGATAAGGTAAGTGCAACTGGCTTGCCCATCTATTGGACTTGTCTGCGGTCTTACGTTGGTGATCAAACCGCCCTCGGATATCCGGTTTTGTGGACGTCCTATAATTACGCCGCAGGTGTGAACAGTTGGGCCGCTGGATCGACCTCAACTCCCGAAGCCTTTATAGATCGCCGATTGGAAGCAAATAAAGTCTTGATGTCAGATCGATTCATGTGGACCAATGGCATCTGGTACAACAACCATCAGAATCCGACCGACTATCAACTGTCTCAAATGGAAAAACATCTGGTGGTCAATCAGTTGCTCGGTGACGGCCAGGTTCAGACCCGTCGGGCTCGCGATTTCACGTTCAGTGACTTGGTTGGCGGGGCCGATGTCGGTATCTGTTCGTGGGCAGGCCTTTATGCTAACCGTCTGTATTTCTGATCATCTGTCGGTGCTTAAAAGTCATTAACCGGAATTCTCCAGGTTGATCCGGGCATATGGGTGAATTTCGTCTGTTTTCGCTGATATCAGGACCGTTTGTGGCGCGAGCGTGATCCTGGAAACATTCCCCTACTTTTCGATGGGAAGTTGACCGGCATCACGATTCTCCACCACCATCGCCATGAAACGCTTTCTCGTCTCACTCGCCCCCTTGTTGGCGTTGGTCTTATTGGCGATCGGTTTTCGGCTGGCGGCGGGGCCGGCATTCTGGTCTGAGCTGAATGTACGCTTGCTGCTGACCCAGACGGCGATTGTCGCGATCGCGGCGAGTGGCGCGACCCTGATCATCGTTGCCGGAGGCATCGATCTGGCGATCGGCTCGGTGCTGGCCTTATCGGCGGTGGGCGGGGGTTTGGCCTTGCATCATGAGTGGTCACCAGCGATCGCTGCCGTGGCGTGCATTGGTATCGGGGCTTGCTGCGGTCTCGTCAGTGGGGCGACCATCGCCTTCGGCAAGCTGTCGCCCTTCATCGTGACGTTGGGCATGCTTGGGGTGGCACGGGGACTAGCCAAGGGTCTGGCCGACAACCAGGCAGTTAATTATCCTGGCTCGTCCTGGATCGATCACCTGATGCAGCCGGTACCGAATATGGCTGATCCGACCTGGGTGCATGCTCTGGTGGTGGCGCCCGGTGTATGGATCGCGGTGCTGGTGACCGGGGCCACCTGGGTGCTGATGACGCGCACGGTGTTTGGCCGTCAGGTCTACGCCGTCGGCTCGAATGAAGCCGCGGCCCGATTGGGCGGAGTGCCGGTGCGGCGCACCAAGATCGTACTGTACGTTCTGGGCGGCGCCGCCGTCGGATTGGCGGGATTGCTCGAATTGGCGAAGTTGCACCAAGGCGATCCGACCACGGCCGGCGGTCGTGAGCTTGACGTGATCGCGGCAGTGGTGATTGGCGGCGCCTCGCTTGCTGGTGGCACCGGTACGGTGATCGGAACGGTGATCGGAGCCCTGATCATGGGCGTGTTGCGCAATGGTTCGCAGCAGCTTGGTTGGCCGACGTGGGCCCAGGAAATCACCATCGGGGTCGTCATCGTGGTGGCGGTCGCAGTCGATCGCTTGCGGCGCCGGTCGGATTGACTGCCCCCAGGGCTGGCCAAGGTAGACCCCCTAACATGCAACCAACCTCAGTCGTTCTGCTCGTTCTCATTGTTGCCGCCCTCGCCGCGGCTGCCGGGATGGCCATTGCCAGCCGCCGCTCCAAGACCGCCGCCGCCCGTGACCGCGATTTGGCCATTGCTCAAGAAAAAGCCCGCCTCGCTGCCGACCAGATCGCCGCGCAGCAGAAACTTGAATCCCATCACGCCGATCTGCTTGCCAAAAGCCGGGCCAGCATGGAAGCCAGCCTCGCGGTCGATCGCGAGGCGGTGGCCAGAGAACGGCGCGAAATCACCGAGCAGGACAGTCGGCTCGACCGGCGTGACCAGCAGACCCTGGTCCGCGACAAGGCCCTCGCGGAACGTGAAAAAGTACTTGGCGAGCGCGAACGTACCTTTCTTGAACGCGAAAAAGCGGTTGAGCGCGCCGTCACTGCCGCCGAAACGCGTGAGACCAAGGCCCGAACCAAGGAAGAGACCCTCGACCAACGGATCGCCGGCTTGGCGATCGCCGAGCAGGTCGCCGCGGCAAAATTGTCCGAAATCGCCAAGCTGACCACCGAGCAGGCGCGCGAACAGCTGCTTACCAGCCTCGACAGCGAGCTTGCCACCGAGCAGGCCCAACGCATCGCCCGGGCTGAAAAAGATTATCACGCCCGAGCCAAAGAGCTGGGCATCGAAGTCGTCAGCCGGGCGATTCAACGGTACGCCGCCGAGCACACCGCGGACACCACTTTTTCCAAAGTGAAGCTGCCCGATGAAGAGGCCAAAGGCCGCATCATCGGCAAAGAAGGCCGCAACATCAAAGCCTTCGAACTGGCCACGGGCGTCGATGTGATCATCGACGAAACGCCCGATTCGGTGACGATCTCGTGCTTCGATCCGGTACGCCGCGAGATGGCCCGGCGGACCATGGAATCCTTACTTGCCGATGGTCGGATCCAGCCCGCGCGCATCGAGGATGTGTTGGCCAAGGTCCAATCCGAAATGGATCGCGAGCTGATGAAACGTGGTGAAGACACCGCGTACACCTGCGAAGTCTCGGGTCTGCATCCGCAATTGCTGAAGTTGCTGGGCAAGCTGCACTTCCGCACCAGTTACGGGCAGAATGTGCTCAAACACACGGAAGAAGTCGCATTCTTGTGCGGCGCAATGGCCGCCGACCTGGGCCTGGATGCCAAGCTCGGCCGGCGTTGCGGCTTGCTGCATGACATCGGCAAAGCCATCGATCACGAGCAGGAAGGCTCGCATCCCGAGTTGGGCTATCAGGCGCTCAAGCGCTACAACGAAAGCGAAGTCGTGGCCAACGCCGCCCTCGCCCACCATGAGGGCCACGCGGTGCTCTCGGCGTACACCACCCTCGCCGCTGCCGCCGACGCGATCAGCGCCGCCCGCCCGGGTGCGCGCAGTCAGAATACCGAAAATTACCTCAAGCGCCTGACCCAGCTCGAAACCATCGCCTGCGCCCATCCGGGAGTTCAAAAAGCGTACGCCATCCAGGCCGGCCGCGAATTGCGGGTGCTGGTCAACGGCCACACCGTACCTGACGCCGACATGCTGAAGATCGCCCGCGACATCGCCAAATCGATCAGCGATCAGGTTGCTTTTCCCGGCGAAGTGCGGGTCACTTTAATTCGAGAGATGCGGCAGATCGCGGTCGCCCGCTGATCTGTCCGTAGATTAAGGCGCGATCGCGATGGCCACCTCCTTGTCATGCCTCGGTGCGCCGACGTCACGGGTGGCGTGGATCGATGACGCCTGCGGCGATGCCGTGGCATTGGCCAGCCATCTGCCGGGGGGCGTCGCCTGGGTGGTGGTGTGCGCTCCGCTCGATCTCCCTGAATCACCGATCGAGATTTTTACCGCGGCAGCAGCGTTGAGCCGGACCTTGCTGTGGCAGCCGGCAGCGGGCACCTGGCAATTGGGCTTGGGGATGGCGGCTGACCTCAGCGCCAATGGTCCCGGGCGCACGGTCAGCCTGGTGCGCCAGAGTACCCAGCTCAGCGCGCGCATGATCACCCGTTCTCCGGTACTTGGTGCGCCGACCCTGCCGGCGTGGATCGCCAGTTGGGCATTTGAGGAACAGGCCGCCAAGCCCGGTCACTGGGGGCCTGCCTTGTCTGCGGCGCGGCTGGTCCTGCCCCATCGTTTGCTGTGGCGTACCGCCGAACGCAGCTGGGAAATCCTCGCGACTGAAGTGCGAGCCACCGAAGATCCCGGTGAGGTTGCCGTTCGGCTGGTCTCACCGCCGGTCGCTCAGGTGCTGGCGCTCTCCGCCCCGTGGCCGCGCGTGGCCACTGATTACATTGAGCAGGTCGAAGACGCGATCTCGCTTCTGACCGATGGCGTGATGCGCAAGGTGGTGCTCGCGCGCGCCGTCGATGAAGCGGTGCACACCGATCATGCGACGATCCTCAGCCGCTTGGCGTCCGATCGCGAAGCCACGATCTACGCTCACGATCTCGCTGATGGCGCGCTGTTCGTCGGGGCAACTCCCGAAGAATTGTTCGCCGCAGAGGGCGACGCGCTGACCACCATGGCGCTGGCCGGTTCGACGCGACGCGGCACCAACGAGGCCGAAGATCTGGCGTTGGTCGGCGAATTGCTCGCCTCGACCAAGCAGCGCAAAGAGCACAATCTGGTGGTCGAACATCTCGCGGTGCAGCTCAAGCAACGCTGCGCGCCATTCGTCGTGCCGAACACGCCCCGGCATCGGTTGGTCAATCGTCTGATCCATCTCGAAACCCGCCTCGACGCACGCTTGCTGCAGGCTGATTACCTCGACGTGCTGGACGCGGTGCATCCGACACCGGCGGTGTGCGGGCTGCCCACCGCCACCGCGGCGCATTACCTGGCGCGCCACGAACACCTGCAACGTGGCTTGTATGCCGGGGCGCTTGGCTGGATGACGCCCAGCGCCTGCCGCTTCGTCGTGCCGTTACGCGGGGGAATCCTGCATCCGGACGGCATCCGGGCGCGCCTGTTTGCCGGTGCTGGCATTGTCGAAACCTCTGAACCTCAGGCCGAATTGGCCGAGACCGAACTCAAACTCGGCCCGATGCGCAGTGCGATCGGGTCCTAACGCGGAAAGCATGTAACCAATGAAATCCCTCCTGCTCGGTTGCGGAATGGTGGTGCTGCTGGTGCTGTTGGGCATCGGCGGTTGCACCTATATGGCGTGGAAATCTGTCGCCGCTCTGCCGCCCGATGCCCAACGCGAGGCGCTTTTCGCCAAGCATAAAAATCTCATCGATCGGCTCGACGCGGCCATCCGGGGGTCCGCCGATTTCGCGAGCGCCGCCGAACGCATCAAATCCGAGGCAGCTGATCTCAATATCGTCTACCTCAAAGTCGCGGAATCCGGCGGCGCGCAGCAGCTTGAGGTAATCAAACGGACGAGCTGGGAAAGCTCCTCGTCCACGGTGTGGAATGGCGCCGGCATTGGAAAATTGCACACCAAATTCGGCACCCAGGACATTCGCATCGTGCAGAGCCATGAGCGCACGACCGCTGGCCAGCAGATCGAATACACCGTTTATTTCGCCCAGGGAGAACTCGAACAGTCACCTGTCGTCCCCCCTGCGGGCATTGATCCGGCGATGCCTAAGTGAGACGCATGACATGAGCCGCATCTCGTGAGCAAAAGAAAGTGAGTGACGACCTCAATCGCAACGCGCGTTGGGCACGGCTGATCGCCGAAGAGCTGCGCCGCGCGGGCGTCAGCCACGTCGTCTTATGCCCAGGCAGCCGCAACAGTCCGCTGCTGTTTGCGCTGGCTGAGGCGTTCGGCGAGGACGCGCTCAGCCACGTCGATGAGCGCAGCGCAGGTTTCCTCGCCCTTGGTTTGATCCGCGCGATCGGCAGCGCGGTCGCGGTGTGCGTGACCAGCGGCAGCGCCGTGGCGAACCTGCTGCCCGCGGTGTGCGAGGCCGCCGCCGCCGAGTTGCCGTTGATCGTGATCAGCGCTGATCGCCCCTGGGAAGCACACGATAGCAGCGCCCCGCAGACCATGCCGCAGCGCGGAATCTTTAGCGCATTTACGGTCGCTGAATTGGCTCTCGGCGAACCGACCGACGACGACCGCGCGCTGCGCGCGTTGCGCATGCAGGTCAGCCGATTGGCGCAGACCATCAGCGGTCCCGCGCACCTCAATGTGCCGCTGCGGGATCCGTTGCCGCCGCTGGCGGATCCGACCTGGCAGCCGCCTGAAATTTCGCGCGAAGCTTTACATGGTCGGCCCGAAGGCTCGCCCATGGTCAGCCGTCATCCGGCTGGGCAGGCAAGCCCGCTGGTCCCTCGCCCGTGGCTCAAGCCCGGTTTGCGCGGATTGATCGTCGTCGGCGCGCTGAGCGAACCGGAGCCGGCGAGCGCCTTGAGTGAACTCGCCCAGGCTATTGGATTTCCGGTGCTTGCCGACGCTGCCAGCCAAGTCCGGCACGATGAGGTGCCGCACCTGATCATCACCGGTGATGCCCTGCTCGATGGAGTCCTGAAGGCAGCAGAGCCGGAATTGATCATCCAGATCGGGCCGATGCCGCTGACCCGCACGGTGTACGAATGGTTGGATCGTCAGCGCTGTCCGTGGATCACCTTCGCCACGGCAAAAAATCAGGATTCGCTGCACCGCGCGTGGCTAACCATCGAGGGCGGCTGGGGCGATGCGCTGGGCCAGCTCGGCGAGTGGCTGCACACGGGCGACCAAACCTGGCGTGAGCGATGGGTAAGTGCCGACGCCCAGGCGCGCGCGGGCCTGGCCATCGCGACCGACAAACTCGGCTGGGGCGAATCGCTGGTGGTCCGCACGGCGATCAACGCGCCGGGGTTCGCGTTTGTCCACCTTGCATCGTCGATGGCGATCCGGCACGCGAACCTTCATTTGCTGCCGTCGCCTCGACCGGTGTATTCCAATCGCGGAGTCAACGGCATCGACGGCACGCTCGGGACTTTTCTCGGCGAATGCTTCGGGCACTCCCCAAGTCACTCCGGTGGACAACCGCAACCTGGTTTGCTGGTCATCGGCGATCTGGCCTTCCTCCATGATCTGCCAGCCCTTGCTGGCGTTCCGGGGACGGCTGCCACCGGTGCGATCGTCGTGCTCGATAATGGCGGGGGCGGAATTTTCGATTTCCTGCCGGTTGCCCAGGTACCTGACTATCAACGGCTGGTGCGCACCACGCACCGCCTGGATTTTTCCGGGGCGGCGACGTTGTTTGGCCTGATCTATCACGCCTGCTGCACGCCCAGTGAACTTGCCACTGCACTCGCGGCGGCGGCGTCATCCTCAAGCCTGCATCTAATCCATTGCCAGGTTCGCGACCGTGATGCGGTGGCTCAGCACCGCCACCTCATCCGCGTCGCCGCCGGCTTGGATGCCTGAGCCTGAGCCACATGATCAACGCCATGCCCCAACGCGCCGGATCCCGCAGCGGTTTCACGCTGGTTGAATTGCTGGTCGCCACCGGCGTGTTCATGATCGGATTCGCCGCTGCTTTTGGACTCTTCCTGGCGGCGATGAAATACCGCACGATGGCTGATGATACGACCAAGCTGTCGTTGGCTGCGTCGTCGATCATTGAAGAGTTGGCGATTGGGAATGGAACGTCTCTGGCTGGATTTCCTGCCCCAAAACCGCCGACGGCGTACCTTGGCGCTGGCGATCTGCCGGTCACCAACAGTGGTGTCGACCCACTGACGCTCTACGCCTATCCCGGGGTCCCTGGGACCTGGTACACCTTTGAATCGTGCACCGATGTGCTGGGGGATTCCGGAAATGCGATGACCCCGACCCTGCACGTGAACCTGCTGGTGCTGGTGTTCACTGCGGCGGATCCTTCTCTCGCTTTGGATCTGGCTGAGGTCAATCGGCGGGTACGCGTCGTCGCGCCCCCGAGTGCAGGCTATCGCGGAACGCTCGACGCTGCCGAAGCCGTGCGCGTGCTCGATGGCCTCGTCAAACGCGGAATGGCCATGCGCGTCAGCGCCGTGGTCTTGCGTCGCCCGGCGTGGATGTGATCACGAAACTGAGTTGATCCCCAAGTCGGCCATGGTCGGCGCGTGGCTGAATTGCCGATCGATGCAGGTGCGAAACCACAACTCGACCGCCAACAGCGCGCGGATCTCGCGGGTGTGATTTGCCTGGCCGGACAGATGTCGATCGACCATCCCCCGGATCTGCTCCGGGCGAAAAAGTCCACGGGCCAAGGTGCGCGGATCGGTCAGCACTTCTTCGACCAAGGGCCGCAGGCGATCCTTGAACCATTCGCCCACTGGCACGGTGAACATCTGTTTTTTCCGGTACGCGAGATCGCGGCCGATCAGCGGTGTCACCGCCTGCTTGAACAGGTACTTGGTCACGCCGTCACACAGTTTCAGGTTGCCCGGCATGCGAAAGGCCAGCTCGACCATCCGCACATCCAATAACGGATTGCGCGCTTCGATCGACACCGCCATGCCCATGCGATCGGGCTTCACCAGATTATTGCCGGGTAGCAGCAAGGCCGTGTCGAGGTACAGGGCGCGGTTGATCCGATCGAGTCCCTGCGAACGGGCGAGCAGCGCGTCGACCACCGCAAAGCTGTCGTTGCCGGCGGTCGCAGCGGTCATCACCGGAGCGTACAACTCAGCCTTGGCCGCCGTGCGGAACAAGGTGATCGATTCAAAATAGCGCCGCCGAAAATCGGTTTCCGACAGCAGTGCATTATCAGCGGTGAAAAAATCGCGGTGCTTGTCATAGCCGGCGAACAACTCGTCACCGCCATCGCCGGTCAACACCATTTTGACGTGTTTCGCCGCGACCTGGCTGACTTTCCAGGTCGGCATGAACGACACGTCGCCATGCGGCTGATCGTTGTGCCAGGTCACCAGCGGCCAGAGGCCGATCATGTCGGCGGCGACCTGCTCGCAGACGTGGTCGGTGGCGAAGCGATCCGCCGCTTGGCGGGCGTAAGCGCTTTCATCGAAACGCGGATCGTCAAAGCCGATGGTGAAGGTCTTGACCGGTCCTTTTCCCGCTGCTGCCAGATGCTTGGCCATCACCCCGACCACCGAGGTCGAGTCGACTCCGCCCGATAGGAACGCGCCGAACGGCACATCGGCGCGCAGCCGGATGGCCGTGGCGTCATCCAGCACCTGGTTGAATTCGGCGATCCAATCCGACTCCGATTGCTGCTGCTCGGGGACGGTGGGCAGTTCCCACCAGGTGCCGCTCGTTACGCGCGGAGTAAGGCCACTGCGCGTGCAGCGCACCCACGTGCCAGGCATGACATGCCGGATGCCGGCAAATGCAGTAAACGGGGGCGGCACATAATTCAGACTGAGAAAATGGTGCAGGGCGACGTGATCAGGTTGCGCCGGCATGCCCGCCGCGAACAGGCATTTGATTTCACTGCCGAATAGAATCCGTCCCGCATGTTCACCCACATACAGCGGCTTCACCCCGATGCGGTCGCGCACCACGGTCAGGCTGCCGTCGCGTCGATCGGCGATCGCAAA
>JANYGY010000030.1 GCA_025362255.1 Planctomycetales bacterium | reverse complement strand
CCGGCTGCCCGACGCAAACGATCATTGATTGCCGCGCCCAATCCGGTCTCAGGCACCAGTTCCGCGATCAAGCGGCAGGCGGGCGACGCATCCAACCGGCGTAAGCAGGCGAATAGACGAGACGCGGCTTCGGTCAGATCTCCGGCTTCGCTGAGCACTTCGTTTGCTGCCACGGGTCCCCGCGGCGCACTGCGCCACGCCAACACGCCGATCGTCGGGTCGCTCGGCCACTCTTCGCCGGGGACGTGCAGCGTCAGGGGTTTCACCGGGGCGTAATGACTGGCGAGCATTCCCGGCGCCTGCGTCGGCAAGTGCTCGGCTCGTTCGTTGCGCCCGGCAATCGCGACCGGCTCTTTAAGAATCGCTTCGAGCTGTTCGCGGGTGCAGCCGCCTGGGCGCAGGATCACCGGTAGCGGGTCCACCAGCAACACCGTGCTCTCGACCCCGACGCGGCAGGGACCGCCATCGAGAATCACGTCAACCAGGTTTCCCAGCTGATCGCGCACGTGGTCGGCAGTGGTCGGGCTGATCCGGCCGAAGGTGTTGGCACTGGGTGCAGCCAACGGGGTCCCGCACCCGCGCAGCAGAGCAAGCGCCAGCGGATGATCGGGGCAGCGCACGCCGACGGTCTCGAGACCGCTGGTCACCAGATCAGGGACCACGGCATTGCGGTTCAGCACCAGGGTCAGTGGGCCAGGCCAGCAGGCGGCGGCCAGCACCCGCGCCCGTGGGCTTGGCTTGGCGATCCGCCACGCCCCTTCGGCGTCTGCCACATGCACGATCAGGGGATCGAAATGCGGCCGGCGCTTGGCCGCGAAGATCCGCAGAACCGCGGCCGGATTCAGCGCGTCAGCCGCGAGCCCATAGACCGTTTCCGTGGGCATCCCGACCAGTCCGCCCCGGTGAATGGCGGCGATCGCCTGATGCAAAGCAGAATCCGCAGCCATGTGGCTGCGGATTCTGTAGGCAAACAAAACGGGGCCACTCGAAATAAGGCACTCACGACTGACTGCCGATAGAGCACCCGCAACGCCGAGCGTTACAGCGAGGCGTGAATCCGCTTCAGCGCCATGAGCATGTAACAGGTGGTCAGATGGGGAAATCCTTCACCCCAACGCTCAGCATCGGGATTGACCCAGAACATGCCTTTGCCGCCTTCGCCATGCATGGCTTTGCTCTTGATCGTCTTGAACAAATCCATGCGCCAGTCGACCTGCTTGCCATCAGCCATGGTCAGCGCTTGCGCGTCAAGCAGATCGAAGGTTTTAGCCATGGCAGCATAATAGTAGAAAAGTCCCTGCTTTTCGCGGGGCTTGCCATTTTTATCGGCGCCGACCGGCATCCCGGGATTGGCGTCGAATTGGTAATTCTTGGTCACCCAGGCAAGGGCTGCCTGAACGCGGGGATCATTCTTCGGCACGTCCAAGGTGAGATATGAACTGATCAAGGCATACGTCATCGAGCCATAGCTGACCAGTTTGGTCGACTCTTGCGGGCTGCCCTTGTCCGGATTCACGCTGCCGCCGGCTTTGCTTTCGTCGGGTGCGTATACCCCGCCGCCATCACCGGTGACCCACGGCAATTTATTCACGCTCGACAGGTTCTGGCATTTTTCGAGGAATTTGAGGGCCGACTGCATCCGCGCATCACTGGCCGGAACTCCGGAAGCCTTCAATGCTTCGAGGGCGAACGCGGTGTTGGACAGATCTTCGAAACCGGCCCCCTTTGAACCGTAGCCGATTCCGCCATTGGAATTGCTTGCGGCATCGACGTTCTGGATGCCGAACAGATAATTCTGCGCTTTCTGGATCGTCGCCGCATCGCCCGTCTTGGTCGCTGCGAATACTTTGAGCGCCAATGAGGTGGTGTAATTCGGCGTGCCTTCGGGTTCGTAGCATCCGCCATCTTTTTGCAGGAAGGACGTCTGGAAAGCCAGCGCCTTGGCGATCACCGGATCAGTCGCCGGAATCGCGAACGGTTCACTCGCCATGGCCTCGACGGCCAGCTGCGAAATGCCCAAGGTGTATCGTTTGCCAGGGACGAACGCGCCGCTGGGTTGAGCCTGCGACATCAACCAAGCTTGGCCTTTGGTGATCAAGGCTTCGACTTCGGCCTTGGTCGGCAGGGCAGGTGCCACAGCGGCAGCACCATCAGCAGCGTACGCGACGGCGCCAACGCTCATAAGGAGGGAAAAAGTGAGGGTGCGGAGCATGGTGGAGTTCCTGCGACCGGTTTGACGGATACGCACCAGCGATGCAAGGCGCGATCGGGCGTTACGCTGGAGTAGCCCAGCGTTGGCCAGGCTATCTGCGCACGCCGCGGACAGCTTCAAGGTCGGTTGCTCAAACCTTCGACAATTTTCCGAGAGCGAACGCGAGCTGCAGCTCTTTGACGCCGACCGGCTCCTTGAACCCGATGGTGATCGCGCGGTTGCCCTGCGGCCCGCGCAGGCCGTGGACGACGCCGTGGCCGAACACTGCGTGGATCACTGCGTCGCCGGGGGCGAACGGATCGCTGGCGAGCACCACCGCCGGGGCCGGTGATTCGCGGGTCGGCTTGCGCCGGATGCGGCCGAGACTGTCCTCGATGAAATCGTCGTCATCGGGAAAATCGGAATCTGATGAGGTGCCGTGCTGAGTCTGTTTGAGCTGAGCCTGCTTGAGCTGCGCGCCGGTAGTGAATTGGGGTGCGAAATTGCCCGCCATTTTGCCTTTGGCCGCCTCGATCACCTTTTTCATCTGGAGATTCATGTAGCCGGTCGGCTCGGGCAGCTGGCGTCTGCCGGTGGCGTCTTTGGAATCGAAGCAGTCGCCCGGAATCTCGGACAGGAATTGACTCGGCTCGTTGCGGAACGTCTGGCCGTACATCATCCGGCAACGGGCCCGCGACAGGTACAGTTCGGTCATCGAGCGGGTGATGCCGACGTACATCAAACGGCGTTCCTCTTCGAGATCCTCGACCACGCCCATGCGCCGCAGAGGAAAGACGCCGTCTTCGCAACCGGTGATGAACACCACGGGAAACTCCAGGCCTTTCGAACCGTGGATGGTCATCAAAGTCACCCGATCAGCGTGTTCGCCGAGTTCTTCGCGGGCCTCGCCGCCGGTGTTCAATGCCACCAGATCGAGGAAGCCTTCGAGGCCGCCTTCGGGATAGGTTTCGTGATATTGTTCGGCGGCGGTGATCACCTCGCGCATGTTGGCGATGCGGTCCTGGGCCTCGGCCACCTCTTCGCCTTTGCGGTAATGGTCTTCTAAACCGGTCAGTTCGATCGCGCCGCGCACACAGGCCACCGGATTCGATTTCGGCAGGCGATTGAGTGAGCGCCAGATGCGCGCGAGATCGCGCAGCGGTGGACCGTTGCGGCCGACGGCGACGCGCTCGAGCAGTTCATCACGTCCGAGCACCTCGCTGGCGGTGACCAACGCGTCATCAGCCAGGGAAAACAGCGCATCCAAAGTTTTTTCGCCCACCCCACGCTTGGGCACATTGGCGATCCGCATCAGCGCCATGCGATCAGCGGGGTTCACCTGCAGTTTGAGATAGGCCAGCACATGCTTGACCTCTTCACGATCATAGAATCGCTGGCCACCGACGATGCGATACGGGATGCCCCGGCGGCGCAGACCATCCTCAAGGATCCGCGACTGGGCATTCGTGCGATAGAACACCGCGCAATCGGCCCATGGTCGACCGGCCTTGTGCATCGATTCGACCTTCGCCGCGACGCCGTAGCTTTCATCGACTTCGTCATCGACCGCAACCAGGGTCAGCGGTTTACCCTCGGGATTATCGGTGCGGATGGTCTTGTTTTCGCGCTTTTGGTTATTCTGCACGACGCCCTGCGCCGCACGCAGGATCACCTTGGTCGAACGGTAATTGGTTTCGAGCAGGACTTTTTTGCAGTCGGGGAAATCCTTGGCGAAGTTGAGGATGTTCTCGATGTCGGCGCCGCGCCAGCCATAGATCGCCTGATCGGGATCGCCGGTCGCGCAGATGTTGCGGTGTTCACCAAGCAGGCGCAGCAGGCGGTATTGGACCTTGTTGGTGTCCTGATATTCGTCGACCAGGATGTACGGAAAACGCTCCTGCCATTTTTTCAGGACTTCAGGCTCGGCCTCGAACAAGCGCACCGGCCGCAGCAGCAGATCATCGAAATCGAGGTGGCAGTACTCGTGGCACATCCGGCTGTAAACCGCATGCGCCTTGATCGCCCAGGCTTCGAGATCATCGGTCGGTTGGCGTTTGGGAATGTCGATCAGTTCGTTTTTCCACGTGCTGATCAGGTGCGCGACTTTTTTTGGTTCGATCACTTTCGGATCGAGCTGCAGTTCGGCGAAGACCTGTTTGTAGAGCTTCTTCTGATCGTCTTCGTCGATGATCGTGAAGGGATTCGCCATCCCCAGGCGCGCGCTTTCCATTTTCAGCAGGCGCAGTCCGGCACTGTGGAAGGTGGTGATCCAGGGCGTCTGCAGGCCGATCAGGCGCAGGACCCGCTCCTGCATTTCGCGCGCCGCCTTGTTGGTGAAGGTGATCGCCAGGATCCGATCCGGGCGCACCCCTTTGCTCTGGATGATGTTGCCGATGCGATGAGTGATGACGCGGGTTTTGCCAGAACCGGCACCGGCGATGACCTGCAATGGCCCATCGAGCGACGCGATCGCTTCGCGCTGATGGTCGTTCATGCCCTTGAAGGGATCGAAGGTCATCGCGTTGCCTCTCCTTCGATGGTGTCAGAAACTATTCGATGACCACGGGCAACGATTCGCTGCCCAGATGAACATGGTCGATCAGGCGGACGCCGTCGACGAATACCGCCGCGGCCAGCACGCAGGCGTCGTCGGCATGCTCGATCTCCTTGAACCCGGCGAGCTTGACCAGATCGCAGTAATCCAGCTCGACGCCTTCGTGGACCAGCAATTCACCGGCGACGATCTCGATCAGCTTCATGCCGGTGCGCTCGCCCTCTTTGAACGCCTGATTGGCGAGTTCAAGGCCACGCGGCAGGCCCAGCGCCTTTTCCCGCGAAGCCGGCGACAAGCGCGCGTTGCGGCTCGACATCGCCATGCCATCGGGATCGCGCAGGGTCGCCCCGACGCGGACCTCGACCGGCAGATTCAAATCGGCCGCCATGCGGCTGATGATCAGGACCTGTTGCAGATCTTTTTCGCCAAAGATCGCGATGTCGGGGGTGACTGCACCGAACAGTTTGGCGACCACCGTGCAGACACCGCGGAAGTGACCGGGGCGGGCGACCGCGCACAGCTTGTCGGTCAGCGGGCCGACCATTTCGATGAACGTGCAATAGCCATCAGGATACATCTCACCGACCGTCGGCAGGTACACCGCATCCACTCCGGCAGCCGTCAGCATCGCCAGATCGGCGGGCAACGCGCGGGGATACGCCGCCAAATCTTCGGGATTATCGAATTGGGTCGGATTGACGAAGATCGACGCCACGACCACGTCAGCCGCGGCCTTGGCCTGGGCGATCAGGCTCAGGTGGCCAGCGTGCAGCGCGCCCATGGTCGGAACGAAGGCGATGGTCTTACCCTCGCGCTGGTGCGCGCGGCTCCAGGCCCGCTGCTCGGCGATGGTGGTGAACTGCTCCATGAATGACCTCAGAACCGGTTGAACCGTTTGGCGATGGGCGTATCCACTACCAGTCATCAGCATCCCGAGGGAGCCTTTGCATGGCATTCGTCACAATCCGCATCAAGGGCGTAGAAGGTTACTCACGGACCTCTCTGGACAAGGACCGCCTGGTCATCGGCCGCGCCTCGACCTGCACCCTGCCGATCAAGCATACCAGCATTTCGCGCGAACACTTCGCGCTAGTGAAAGAGCTGGTGGGCGGCAGCGAACGCTGGTTCATCGAAGACCTCGGCTCGGCCAACGGCACCCGGATCAACGACGCCCTGGTCTCGGGCAAGATGCCGCTGAGCGAAAAGGACATCGTCAAGGCCGGCCGCGCCCGGCTGACCTTTCATGAAGGCACCGTCGAAGAAGCCGCTGCGGCGATCGACATCGGCAGCATGGATGACGACGGTGGCGGACCGTCTGGGCCCGTGCGTAAAGCCGGCGCGGAAGATCCCCCCGAAGCGGTGACGTGCGCAGATTGCCGCGGCTGGATGTCGATCGCCCATCGCCTGTCCGGCGAAACCATGGCCTGCCCGCATTGCGGCAAAGTGCAGACCGTCCCTGAATTAGTGAGCTGATTTTATGAATTTCGAAAAGTCGCCAGATAATTCCCCGGCCTCCGATTCCATCATCGCCAGCGAACTCGTGCCGGTGGTGCTCGACCCGGTGCCCCCAGCCAAACCTCGTCCGC
Source organism: Planctomycetales bacterium (assembly GCA_025362255.1). Classification (GTDB taxonomy): domain Bacteria; phylum Planctomycetota; class UBA11346; order UBA11346; family UBA11346; genus CAIUVD01. The sequence continues at coordinate 186 of JANYGY010000030.1, read as the reverse complement.
GGCTGATCCGCTGGGGCGGTTTGATCGGCCTGCTGGTGGTCGGCGTGATCGCCCTGGTGGCGTTGCCGTGGGTGGTCGAGCCATGGGTGCTCGGCAAATTGCGTAATGGTCTGGCGGCAAACGGTTGGGAGCTGACACCCGAATCACAGCTTTCATTCAGCTTGTATGGCGCGCGCCTGCACGGCG
>JANYGY010000024.1 GCA_025362255.1 Planctomycetales bacterium | reverse complement strand
TCAGAGGTCTCTCACGTGGCATGGGCGGCCCGCCCCTGTGCGGGTCTGAATTCCCCAACAGCCCACGGTGTTTTGGAAAATCAAGAAACCAAGCTGACCAAGAGCGAACAAGCTGCGAAATCACCATATCGTGTTAGCATCCCAACCACCGGAGGCGAACCGCCATGAGTCTACTCAACTGGGCCAAGAACCAATTCATCGAAATCATCGAATGGCAGGATGACAGTCGCGATACGCTGTCGTGGAAATTCCCCGGTTACCGCAATGAGATCAAGTACGGCGCCCAGCTCACAGTGCGTGAAGGCCAGCAGGCGGTGTTCCTCAATGAAGGTGCGGTCGCCGACGTCTTCGGTCCGGGGCGTCACGAATTGGTGACCAAGAATCTGCCGGTGCTGGCGACCCTCAAAGGGTGGAAGTTCGGCTTCGAATCACCGTTCAAGGCCGACATCATCTTCATCTCATCGCGGCGTTTCACCGATCTGAAATGGGGTACGCAAAATCCGGTGATGATGCGCGACGCCGACTTCGGCGTGCTGCGCCTGCGCGCGTTCGGGACCTACGCACTGCGCGTGATCGAGCCCAAGGCGTTCGTCGTCGAGCTGGGCAACACCACCGGTCAGGTGATGGTCGGCGATGTGCAGGAACACCTGCGCAACAAGCTCGTCGCACGCTTCACCGATACGCTTGGGGAAAGCAAAGTCGCGGCGCTCGATCTCGCGGCGCAGTACGACGAACTGGGCAATGATCTTGAACGGCGACTCAATGCCGAACTCGCGGTGCAGGGAATGGCCATCACCGATCTTCACGTCGAAAACATCTCGCTGCCACCCGAAGTTGAAAAGGCTTTGGATGCGCGCAGCAAGATGAACGTGCTCGGCGACCTCAACAAATACACCCAGCTGCAAGTCGCCGAAAGCATGCCGGTGGCCGCCGCGAATCAGGGCCTTGGTGGAGCCGGGGTCGGCCTCGGTTTTGGTGCTGGGGTCGGTGCGGCGATGGGCCAGCAGGTGGCCAGCACCCTGCAGCCACAAGCACCGGCGCCCCGCGATGCATTTGCTGCGCCAGCCTCGACGCCAGGTGCCTCGCCCGCAGCAAGCGTCGGCGCAGCCCAGGCAAACCGGCCGAAGTTCTGCGCCGAGTGCGGCGTCGCGCTTGCCCCGACCGGCAAATTCTGTGCGGCCTGCGGTCACCCGATCGGTTGACGCATGGCTGACGCGACTCCTGTTGTGGCAACCGTCGGCGAAGCACCTACCCAGGTCGGTCCTGCCGGACAGCGACGCGGCGAACGCTCATTCCCGTGTACCGCCTGTGGTGCCGATCTGGTCTATCCACCGGGTGCGAGCGAGCTGACCTGTCCGTATTGCAACCATCGGGAAGTCATTCCGCGCGATGGGCGTACGATCCGCGAATTTGCGTTGGAGGATTACGTGCCTCCGCCCAAGCCGGCCGAGACCGAACGCGGTCTGGTGCAGATGGCATGCGTGGCCTGTGCGGCGCAGATCGAAGTCCCCTCTGAAACCGCTGCCCGCCCCTGTCCGTATTGCGGGGGCACGCTCTTGGCCAAACAGTTATCCGAGGCCGCAGCGGCTGCCCAGGCCGCCTGCGAGGCGATCCTGCCATTCGTCATCCCGCGCGATCAGGCGGATCGGGCGGTGCAGACCTGGCTGCGCTCACGCTGGTTTGCCCCCAGCGACCTGCGTCGGGCGGTTACTTTCGAGCGCTTTACCTCGCTCTATCAGCCGTGGTGGACGTTCGACAGCCACACCTTGTCGCACTACAGCGGCGAGGCTGGATTCCATTACACGGTGACAATCGGTGATGGTCAGAATCGACGCACCGAACAACGCACGCGCTGGGAATCGCGCGACGGCGTCTATGAAGAATTCATCGACGATTTGCCCGTGCCGGCCGGTGATTTCCTCGAATGGGGCAGCGACCCGTTCGATCTGCAAAGCTTGGCTCCGTATGATCCCTCATTCCTTGCCGGTCATAGCGCCACCACCGCCACCCGCGATCCCCAACGCGGGTGGAGCGATGCCAAGCAACGCATGGAGTCGCGACTACTGCAGACCTGCACTGAACGCATCGGCGGTGACACCCAGCGCAATGTCGAGGTGGTCACCGCCCATCGCGGCGTGCGCTACAAATTAATCCTGCTTCCGCGCTGGCAGGGCGGCTTCCGCTATCGCGGCAAAGCGTTCGTCATCGCCGTCAACGGCCAGACCGGTCGCGTTGTCGGCGACCGGCCGTGGTCGGGGGTCAAGATAACCAGCGCGATCGTGGCCGGGTTATGCGTGGTCGGGATATTGATCTACTTCTTCAACCGGTGATTTGCCTGGACTTGTTTGAGGCAAGGAATCGTTTTTCGAACTCCTGCGTAGGCGCAAATGCTTATGTCATATTTTTATAAAATGTCCCATTTCTGAGTCCGTTTCCTGCTGACTGAACTAGCTAAAAAAAATCATCGGCTACGCTGCTTTCCATGCGCCATATATTTTCCCTTTCAGTCACTTGTGCAGCCATGATGGGAGGTTTTTTTTCGCCCCAACTGTCGGCGGCTGACGGTTCCTCCTCGGAAATGACGGCCAAACCGAATGATCGCAAAGCTGGATCTGAGGTAGCAGATACGATCGCATTGTTGGCCCAGCACCGTCCCACCTCAGGCGATGGCAAGCCGGGGATTTTCCGCATGCAGGCCGCGGGCGAGGCCGACCTCATCAGCGTCCCTCATAACGACGACCTTTTTGTCAGTCGTGGAGACTTCTGGTTTCCGGTCGTCGATGGGCAAATGGCCATCCGCATCGGGGCCCCGGTGCTGCGTTACCAATTTGGCGAAAACTTCGACGTTGGCCTCGGCGACCTCAATCTGCATTGGGACTGGGCGCCCACGATGAAAGGCCCTAACGGTCTGCTGGTATCGGTGGACACCACCTGGGACACCGCAACGCGTGATCGTCTCGGAGTGAACCGTCACACGATCGCTCCAGCGGCCGCCTACGTGATTCCAATATCAGAAAAGATGACATTTGCCCCAGCCATCGAACATCGTCTGTCCTGGGGCTCTGGTGATGGTTCAAGGGTCAGCATCACCGACATCCATGCCTATTTTACTTGGCTGGGCAATCCCACGTGGTGGTTTGTCGCCGACCCCGCCATCGTTGTCGACCATGAAGCTCGGCGCACCTGGGTGGCTCTGGATGTCGAAGCAGGTTTTCAAGTAACCCGCGGTCTGTCGGCTTACGCTCGCCCCGGTTTCGCCTTGGGCGATGAGCGTCCCTATGATGTCCACCTGGCGGCCGGCGTAGTCGCCAACTTCTGACGTAAAAAATCGCAGCTGCGGCGTGCGGCGTTGCCTGAGGCTTGGTTGGAATGGCGCTGCCATTCCAAACCTCGGGCGCCTTGCAGCTGGGCCACATCTGCGATTTTTTGATGAAATTTTTTGTTGAAGTGGAATAAAAAATTCGTGCAAATGACCGAGCGTTCATGATCGGCTTGGGATCCTGAAACAAGGCCATTTTATGTTTAAAATTATCTTCATTCTCATATTTATAGTATCTGCCTGTCAAAATTCCTATGGCGCAGACGTTGAAGCAGTCATCCATCCAAAGGCCTTCGAGAACATCGAGTCTTGGATATCTGACACCGAATCGCCGCTGTACCTGAGTTTCAATGTCGATGCCGTGCGTAAAAATCGGAATCAGTTTGACTATTCCCAGGTCACCGTCACGGGGAATCTCGTGAATTTTACCAGGGAAAATGGATATTTGGCGTACAAAATCGTATCGAATACAGACCATACCCTTCAGATTATATTTTATAACAATGGAGGAGGCACGTTGACGACGGCGACCGACATGACATTTGCGAAAGTGACCAAATCCATATTGGTCCACGGGCAATCACAGACGATCAAGCTTTTGGAGCTCATCGAATTGAGTTCGGTACAATAAAAAACCCTCTACAGCCATGTGGCTGTAGAGGGTTTTGTGAACCGCGTCGACCTATTTGGTCTTCACCAATTCGATGTCGAACTGGAGGATCGCGTTGGGGCCGATCTTCGGTGGGCTGCCAGCCTCGGCATAGCCGAGTGCTGGTGGGATGGTGAGCTTCCACTTGTCGCCGGGCTTCATCAATCTGAGGGCTTCGGTCCAGCCTTTGATGACGCCGGTGACGCTGAAGGTGCCGGTGAAGTCACCTTTGGTGCTGTCGAATTCGGTGCCGTCGATCAGGGTGCCTTTGTATTTCACTTCCACCTGCTGGGAGTCGACGGGGCTCACCCCGCCAGCTGGGCCACTGGTGATGACCTCATATTGCAGGCCCGAGGCCGTGGTCTGGACACCCGGTTGCTTGGCGTGCTCAGCCAGCCACTCGGTATTGGTCTTGCCGGTAGTGCCGGCCA
>JANYGY010000022.1 GCA_025362255.1 Planctomycetales bacterium | reverse complement strand
AGTCGCGCGGCGGACCTCACCGACCAATATCGGCTTGGCCCTGTTGGCCGAACTAGCCGGTCATGATCTCGGATGGCAGACCACCAGCGCAATGCTCACCCGGGTCGAGCGCGTGCTGACGGCGATGCTTGCGCTCGAACGTCATCGCGGACATCTGTTCAACTGGTACGATACCCAGACCGGTGCGCCGTTGGCCCCGCGCTATGTGTCGATGGACGATAGCGGCAACCTCGCTGGCCATCTGCTGGTGCTGGCGGCGGGGCTGCGCGAGCTGGCGCATGGGCTGCCCGACGCGGATCAGCGCTTGGCCGGCACCCGGGCGACCTTGCGCTGTTCGGACAATCATGAGGCCATCGCTTTGGCCGGCTCGACCGCCGATCTGGCGCGGCTGGCGACCGCCGCCCGCGCATTGGCCACCCGCCTGACCGGCACGGCCGGGGAATGGTGCGCCCGCGCCGCCGATGAAGCCGATGCCCACCTGGGTGAACTTGCAAATCTGGCAAAGAATGAACTTTTTTCGGCGGCAGAAATCGCCAGAGCTTCGGCCTTGGCTGCCTTGGCAGAGGGATTCGCTTTGCAGATGGAGTGGGCATTTCTGCTCGATCCACGCGCCAAATTATTCGCCATCGGATGGCAGGTCGAAGAAGCCCGTCTTGATCGCAGCTCCTATGATCTGCTCGCTAGTGAATCGCGCCTGGGCTCATTCGTCGCCGTCGCCGCCGGCGGTGTCGCGCAGGAACACTGGTTCAGGTTGGGCCGGCAGCAGGTGCGTTGCGCGGATGGCCAGGCTCTGATTTCGTGGAGCGGCACGTTGTTCGAATACCTGATGCCCGCCCTGGTGATGCCCGAGGTGCCGGGGACGCTGCTCGATGCGAGCAATCGCGCCGCGGTCGCCGAACAGCAGCGGTACGCCGCCGCACGCAACATTCCCTGGGGGATTTCCGAGTCAGCCTACAATCTCACCGACGCTCAGCTCAATTGGCAATATCGTGCATTTGGCGTGCCCGGCCTGGGACTTAAACGCGGTCTCGCCGATGACCTGGTGGTGGCCCCCTATGCGACCGCCCTGGCGCTGCTGGTCGACGCCCCCGCTGCGGTGGCGAATCTGCGCAAAATAGCTGATCTCGGGGCCGAGGGTCGCTACGGTTTTTGCGAAGCGATCGACTTCACCGCCGCGCGATTGCCCGCCGGCGTCAGCCACGTGGTCATCCGTTCGTGGATGGTGCATCATCAGGGCATGACCCTGCTCGCCTGCCTGCACGTGCTCGCGGGCGCGCCGATGCGCCGGCGATTTCTCGCTGATCCCCGGTTGCAAGCGCACCGTCTGCTGCTGCAAGAGCGCCCGGTGCTGACCACGCCCTTGGTGACCTCGCCGACCGAGGCGAGCGAGGTCCGCGCGATCACCGCGCCGAGCCTGCGAGTGGTCACCGACCCGCATCCATCGCTGCCAGAGGTCCACCTGCTATCGAATGGCCGCTGGCATCTGCTGATCACTGCGGCGGGCGCCAGTCTTAGCCGCTGGCGGGGTCTGGCGATCAACCGCTGGCGCGAGGATGCGACCAGTGATGGCGGTGGGCCTGCGGTGTATCTGCGCGATCAGGAGACCGGCAGCCTGTGGTCGACGACGCATCAACCGGTCGGCCTGCCAGCGGAATCCTACGAGGCGATCTTCACCCAGGCGCGCGTGGAATTCCGGCGTTTCGATCACGGCATCGCCGCGCATACCGAAATCGCGATTTCACCCGAGGACGACGTCGAACTTCGTCGACTGACCCTGACCAATCGTACCGACGACGAGCGCACCCTGGAAGTCACCACCTATTCCGAACCGGTGCTCGCGCCGCCGTTGGCTGACTTGTCGCATCCCACTTTTTCGAACCTCTTCGTCGAGACCGAAATGCTGTCTGACGGCGAAGCCCTGTTGGCGTCGCGCCGTCCACGCCGCTCCGATGAACCGCGCCAGTGGCTGGTCCATCTGCTGGTCATGCGTGGTGGCAAAACCAGCGGCCCGCTGAGTTGCGAAACGGATCGCCGCGCATTCATCGGTCGCGGACGCAGTACCGCCCTGCCACTCGCCTTGACCGGAACAGTCGGCCAAGCGTTGGCCGGTGGCGTGGGCGCGGTGCTCGATCCAGCGCTGGCATTGCGCCGGCTGGTCACGATTCCGGCACGCGGGCGGGTGGTGCTCGATGTGGTCTATGCCGCGGCCGATTCGCGCGACGCCGCGATCGCCTTGGCGCATCGATATCACGATCCGCATCTGGCCGACCGGATCTTCGGCCTGTCCTGGAATCATGGGCAGGTTGTTCTCGCCCAATTGGGCACCACCGAACTCGAGGCGCAGGTCTTCGGCCGCTTGGCCGGGGCCTTGGTCCTGCCGTGCCTGCACCGTCGATCACCACCGGACATCTTGCGCAATCGGCGGACGCGCTCGGGCTTGTGGAGCCACAGCATTTCCGGCGACCTGCCGATCATGCTGTTGCGCGTCACTGATGGCCAGCGGCTAGACCTGGTGCGTCAAACCCTGCGCGCCCATGCGTGGTGGCGTGGCGCCGGCTTGGCCGTCGATCTGGTCATCCTGATCGAGGATCCCTCGCTGTATCGCCAGGAATTGACCGAGCGCATCGTTGGCTTGGTCGCTGCCGGACCAGCAGCCGGCCTGCTCGATCGCCCGGGCGGCATTTTCGTCCGGCGCTCTGATCAGGTGCCCGAAGAGGATCGCCATCTGCTGGCTGCCGTCGCCCGCCTGGTGGTCACCGATGCGGGTGGCTCGCTGGCGCAATATGCCGAGCGCCGAGTTCGCGCCGACATCCCCGCCCCGCGCATCGCGACCACTCGCGCCGGGCGTCATGACCCGGCGGTGCCCGCCCCGACGTTTGATCTTCAGCAGTGGAATGGCCTGGGCGGATTCACCCGTGACGGTCGCGAATACATCATGACCCTGCCACCGGGGGTGAACACGCCGTTGCCGTGGTGCAATGTTTTGGCGAATCCGCATTTCGGCACCGTCGTCAGCGAACGCGGTGCGGCTTATACCTGGGCCGGCAACTGCCACGAATTCAGACTGACACCCTGGCGCTGCGATGCGGTGGTCGATCCGCATGGAGAAGCCCTTTATCTGCGCGACGAAGAATCAGGCGTCAACTGGTCGCCGACGCCCGGGCCGATGCCGACACGCTCGACGCGCACCGTGCGTCATGGGTTCGGCTACAGCGCCTTCATGGCTGGCGATGAAGGCATCGCCAGCGAACTGCATCAATGGGTCGATCCGCTTGAGCCGATCAAATACCTGCGTCTTAAACTGGTGAACCACAGTTCTCGCCCGCGTCGCCTAAGCGTTTTTTTCGAAGTCGATTGGACGCTCGGTGAATTGCGGGAACGCACTGCCGCTGGCCTGATCACCGAGCATGCGGATGGCGTGCTGTACGCGCGCAATCCGTTGCATGACGAGAACTCGAGCCAAGTCGTGTTCATCACCGCCAGCCGCCGGGCCACGTCGTGGACCTGCGACCGCACGGAATTTCTCGGGCGTGGCGGTACCCCGGCGCGACCGGCTGCGCTCGGCGCCGCGCAACTGCTCGGCCGGGCCGGGGCGGCTCTGGATCCGTGCGCGGCGTTGCAGGTTGGGATCGATCTCGAACCCGGCCAGGAACGCCACGTGGTATTCGTCCTCGGGTGCGGTCGTGATCGCGGACACGCGGCGGCGCTCGCGGAAAAGCATCGCCGGCTCGACGCCGTCACCGCCTCGCTCGATGCGGTCTATGCCTATTGGAAGAATGTCCTCGGCCGGGTGCAGGTGAAGACCAGCGACGCGACGCTCGATCTGCTGGCCAACGGCTGGTTGACCTATCAGGTGATCGCGGCGCGGATCATGGCGCGCAGCGGCTTTTCGCAGTCGGGGGGCGCCTGGGGATTCCGCGATCAGCTGCAGGACGCGATGGCGATGGTGCATCACCAACCGCTCCTGCTGCGCGAACAGCTGCTGCGCTGCGCCAGCCGCCAATTCCGCGAAGGTGATGTCCAACACTGGTGGCACCCGCCGCAAGGGCGCGGCGTGCGCACCCGGATCAGCGACGATTACCTGTGGTTGCCGTACGCGTTGTGCCGCTACCTCGACACCACCGGCGATCGCAGCGTCCTCACCGAGCAACGTCCGTTCCTTGGCGGCCCTCACGTTCCGGCGGATCAGGAATCGCTGTACGACCTGCCGACGATCACTGATGAGATGGGCACCATCTACGAACACGCGGTGCGCGCCCTGCTGCATGGCATGCGCTATGGCGAACATGGCCTGCCATTGATGGGCACCGGCGATTGGAATGACGGGATGGACCGCGTCGGTCATCACGGCAAAGGCGAAAGCGTCTGGCTCGGATTTTTCATGGTCGACGTCCTGCGCCGATTCGCGCCGATCGCCCGCACTGCGGGTGACGCCGGCTTGGCCGATCGCTTGGCGCTGGAGGCCGACGCGCTGAGCAAACGCCTTGATGTGCATGCGTGGGAAGACGACCGCTATCTGCGCGCCTGGATGGATGACGGCACCAGATTGGGCAGCGCTAGCGGCAGCGAGTGCCAGATCGATGCCCTGCCCCAGGCATGGGCCGCACTGACCGGCGCCTGCCGCCCCGAGCGCGCGCGAGCCGCGATGGAAACCGTGGATCGCTTGCTGGTCCGCCGTGATCAGAAGCTGATCCAGTTGTTCGATCCGCCCTTTGATACCGGCACCATCGAGCCGGGGTACATCAAGGGCTATGTCCCGGGAGTCCGCGAAAACGGCGGCCAGTATACCCATGCGGCAGTGTGGACGGCGATGGCCTTTGCCGCCCTGGGCGATGGCCGACGCGCCCTGGAGCTGACCCGTTTGATCGATCCGATCCGCCATGGGGCCGATCCCGCGCGCTGGCAGGGCGAGCCGTATGTGTTGGCCGCCGATGTCTATCGCACCCCGGGCCACGTCGGCCGCGCCGGCTGGACCTGGTACACCGGCTCTGCCGGCTGGATGCTACGCCTGATCCTGGAATCGCTGCTCGGAGTCGTGCGCGAAGGCGCTCATCTGCGCTTGTCCCCCTGCCTGCCCACCGGCTTTGGCGACTACGCCATCACCTATCGTCAGGGAGCCGCCACTTGGCACATCAGGGTCCACGGCGACGGCGACGTGCGATCCGTTCGCGTCGACGGCGCCCTCAGCCTTGATGGGCGCATCGCGGTGACCGATGACGGCCGCGAGCATGTGGTCGAGGTCGAGCGGGGTTTGCCGTAACGCAGTTAGCCTTTGGGATTTCGGCGATGAATTCTTCAGCCTAGTGAAGATTGCAGAGACCATTATTTCTATATAAGAACAACATAGGAAACAACTATGTTAACCCGCAACTTGGTGACCTCCTTTACGATTTCGAGCGATGTGCATCGACGCGCCGGAGCGCGGGCGGCAAGTGATGGGCTGTCATTATCCTCTGCGGTGCGGCTGTTGTTGGCGAGCTACGCGACCGGCCGCATCGCCATCCTGGCAGCACCCGCAGACGGCCTGACCGTGGGATCGGTTGAAGACGTGCCCATGTCCCCTGCCACCCAGAAACTGGCGAAACAGGCTTTCGCAGCCGCAAAAAAGCATGCTTAACGGTAGGCTGTTTATTCCGCACCGCGCCGCAAAGCGCGAATTGTCCAATCGCTCCGCACGGGACGAAATCATCTCCGCGTGGCGCAAAAACCTATTTGCGAGATTACCTTCAAAGGGCGTCAGTGGTTGCCGGCTCATCAAGGCCTATCTGACCACCGCACGCGGA
>JANYGY010000276.1 GCA_025362255.1 Planctomycetales bacterium | reverse complement strand
ATCGGCACCAACAATCTCGACACCAACTCGCGACTGTGCATGTCGACCGCGGTCATCGGTTACAAACAGACGCTTGGCCGAGATGGACCACCGACGAGTTACGCTGACATCGAATCGTGCGACACATTTCTGATCGCCGGGGCAAATCCCGCCTGGTGCCATCCGATCATCTGGCGCAGAATAGAAGCCCGCAAAGCCGCCGAACCTGCGGTGCGCATCATCGTGATCGATCCGCGACGCACGGCGTCTGCAGAAATGGCTGATCTGCACCTGCAGCTGACTCCGGGCACGGATGTTCAACTGCATTATGGATTGGGGCGCCAATTGCTGGCCACAGGCGCTCTCGCCGATGCTTTTGTCACCGACCACGTCGATGGTCTCGCCGAATACCGCCTTGCCTGCGAACCGTGGACTCTTGCCGCCACCGCTGCCGCCTGTGGACTCGACCCCGCGGATATCGCCCAAGCTGCCGAATGGCTCGCGGGTGATCGTCGGTTCTTATCCATGTGGACCATGGGGTTGAACCAGTCGTCGGTCGGCGTCGACAAGAATGTCACCCTCATCGATCTGTCATTGATCACCGGAAAAATCGGGCGACCCGGATGCGGCCCATTCAGCCTCACCGGACAACCCAATGCGATGGGCGGTCGCGAAGTCGGCGGCCTGGCGACGTTGGCGAGCAATCACCGCGATTTCACCAATCCCGCTGACCGCGCCGAAATCGCCCGGGCGTGGGGCGTTCCCGATGTACCCTCCAAACCTGGACTCACCGCGGTCGAACTCTTCCGTGCGCTCAAAGCCGGCACCGTCAAAGCAGTCTGGGTGCTGGCGACCAATCCGGTCGAGTCGATGCCGGACGCGCACCTGATCGATGAAGCTTTGCACAACGCAGAGCTGGTCATCGTCCAGGATTGCTACCCGACCGCGACCACCGCGCTCGCGCATGTCGTGCTGCCAGCAGCAACGTGGCTCGAAAAATCTGGGACGATGACCAACAGCGAACGGCGCATGACGCTTCTCAATCCGGCGGCCACCGCTCCGGGAGAAGCCCTGCCCGACGCCGAGATCCTATGTCGCTTCGCCACCGCCATGGGCTTTGGCGCACACTTTGACTATAAGCATCCATCGCAGATTTTCGCCGAGCACGCGGCGCTGTCCGCAGGTCGTGATTGCGACATCACCGGGGTGTCGTGGGCGATGTTGCACGAAGGATCGCAGCAGTGGCCCCTGCCCGCCGGCGCAACCGCTGGCACCGAGCGATTATACACGGATCACCATTTCGGCACGCCCTCGGGAAAGGCGCAGTTGAAATCACCTGCAGTAACTTGGCGTACTGAACTGCCGACCGCGGAACTGCCGCTGATACTCACCACGGGGCGTCTGCGCGATCAATGGCATACGATGACCAAGACCGCCCGGGTGCAGAAACTCAATGCCCACGTGCCGACGCCCGCCTGCGAAATCCATCCGCTCGACGCCGCCGCGAGAGGAATTGTCGATGGTTCGATGGTTCAGGTCACCACTCCGCGTGGCGAGGTTCGCGTCCGCGCCGAAGTCACGCCACGAATCAAGGCCGGCTGCATCTTCCTGCCGATGCATTGGGGGCGTTTACAGGGTGGTCCACTTGGGCGGATCAACAATACCACCAATCCGACCTATGATCCGATCAGCAAGGAACCCGACCTGAAGTTCAGCATCGCCCAGGTGCAGGCCTATGTGCCACCGGTGCAGAAGATCGTGATCGTTGGCGGTGGCGCCGCGACCTGGGGATTCCTTGAACACCATCTGGCGGCCGGACTGCTCGATCAGGTGCAGATTTTCGGCGATGAACCCCTGCCATTTTATGACCGGGTGCAACTCCCGCACCTCGTCGATGGAACCAAGGAATGGGCCCAACTAGTCAAAGGTGATCACCGTTCGTGGGCCGAACGCAGTTCTGGCCGATACAACTTTCTCGCCGGCCAAGCGATCACCGCGATCGATCGCAAAGCCAAAGAGGTGATCGATGCCTCTGGCGCTCGTCACCCGTATGATTTGCTAATCTTGGCCACCGGTAGCCGCGCGGCAAAATTGTATCAAGGACCGATACCGAAATCTGGGGTGCATTTCCTGCGCAAAAAAAATGATGCCGAAGCGATTCGCGCTCTGGCAGGAAGTGGGCGTCAGGCGATTGTCGTTGGTGGCGGTTTGCTCGGACTGGAGCTGGCAGATGCCTTGGTCGCCATCGGTACCGAGGTCACCATTCTGCAACGCAATGACCGCTTGATGGGCAAGCAACTCGATGCCAAGGCCGGCGCCTATCTGGCGCAAGCGCTCACCGAGCGCGGAGTCCAGATCCGCTTCAAAGCCCAGGTCGAAACCCTAGAAGGCTCTACCCATCTCACCGGCGTACGGCTGACCGATGGAACACTATTATCAGCCCAGGTCATCATCTTCGCCACGGGAACCGCACCCAATGCGGAACTCGCCCGCCAGGCATTGATCACCTGCTCAACCGGAGTCGTCATCGATCAGCAGATGCGCACGTCTGATCCTTCGATCTGCGCTCTTGGGGAAGTATCGGATTATCAAGGCTCGTCTGCCGCGACCACCGCCGCCGCCGAGCGGCAGGCCTGGCACCTGGTCGAGCAGCTGCGTGGCAATCTGCATGCCCCCTACATTGGGGCCCTCAACAGCAATATCCTTAAAGTCCATGGAGTGCAGTTGGCCACCGTCGGCGACACTGATCCCACCGATCCACTGACCCAATCGCTTATTTTCGAAGATGCCGACGCAGGCATCTATCACAAAGCGGTGATCAAGGATGATCGTCTGATCGGCGTCATCCTGTTTGGCGACACCACCGGATTTTCAACGTATAGGGATCTCATCGCCAATCGCACCGAACTCGAAGACCAGCGCTCAACCTTGCTCCGTGGAGGTGGCGTGGCGAGCATCGTCGACGGTCCCCTGGTATGCTCCTGCAACCGCATCGGCGCCAACACGATCACTGCAGCCATCCAAGCTGGGTGCGCAACCCTCGCCCAGGTGTGCGCCAAGACCAGCGCCGGCACGAGCTGCGGCTCATGTCGTTCGGAAGTAGCTCAATTGCTTGCCTCAGGGACGCTGCCAAGCGCTGAACTGAATGAGGAAAAGGCACTGATCTGAGGCCCATCAGGTGCACGAAAAATGATCTACAGAGGTGTGCCGTGATGCGCCAATCGGCGAATCTAGTGATCCTAAATCATTGTCAGTAAACACTTATATGGTGGACTGCAAGCTGGCGCGACCATAGCTAATCAGTGCAACAGATCACTATGCATACTTGGCCTACCCGCGTTGGAACCGTCCTTCACATGCTCGACCCAGCGGTGGGTCCGAAACTGATCCTTGATCGATTGTGGATGGAAGTCCTGAATTGGAAAACCATCGGCGGGATCTGGCTGCATACCCGGCCAGGCCATCTGACCCCCGCGGGAACATTCCTCGTCGGCGAGCCCCCCGACTCGGCGGATGAGATCGCCGCCTTGGCAACCACTGCCACTGCTCCCATCGCGACCGATGGCCTACCGGTGGTCGCGCGACAATTGAAAGATGGCAACGTCACCATCGGGATCCTCCTGGTTAGTCATCGCCAGGGTGAGGACGCTGCTGCTTTTCTCGTCGATGCGATCAGTCGCTACTGTATGGATCGGCTGCGCGTGCAGCTCGAAGTCAGCGAGCTGGCGGAAGAAAATCAAGTTCTGCGCGGGGCGTTGGCGATCGATGTCCGGCAAAGCGATATCCTGAGCAACAGCGGCACGATGAATTCGTTGATCCAGTCCGCCATCCGGGCAGCGGCGTCTACGGCAACGGTGGTGATCCAAGGTGAAACCGGCACTGGTAAGGAGTTGCTCGCCAAACTCATCCACGCCCACAGTCATCGGGCCCATAAACCATTGGTCTCGATCAATGCCGGAGCTCTGTCGCCAAGCTTGCTGGAAAGTGAACTCTTCGGACATGCCAAAGGTGCCTTCACCGGGGCGGATCACGAACGTCGTGGATTATTCGAAATCGCAAATGGAGGGACGCTCTTTCTCGATGAAGTCGGAGAGATCACCTTGGAAGCGCAGGTTCGCTTATTGCGGGTCCTGCAAGAACGCACCTTCTGCCGGGTCGGGGACCATATACCCATACCCGCCGATGTGCGGATCGTCGCCGCCACCCACCGGGATCTGGGGGCTGAGGTGAAGACCGGTCGTTTCCGTGAAGACTTGTTCTATCGCCTCAATGTGGTCAACCTGCAGATCCCTCCCTTGCGTGAAAGACGCGAGGATATCCCCCTTCTGGTCAATCATTTCCTCCAGAAATATAACCGTCAGAACTATAAGAATGTTGAGGAGGTCCCTCGCCACGTCTTGGAGATGTTCATCAATTATCCCTGGCCGGGCAACATCCGCGAACTGGAGAACTGCATCCAGAAATCGGTGGTGCTCGCGCCCGGCAATGTGCTGATCGAAGAACTGATTCCCCCGACGATCAAATCATACACGGAAAATATTCCTCAGACCCAACGGGTGACAACCCGTGACCTGCCCGGAGGGAATCCCGACAAGATGTTGGCCGAAGCAGTGGTCCAATACGCAGATCTGACTTCACCCGAGATTCAGAAGATATTCCAGCACACCGAACGCGTGTTGATCGAACACACCCTCAACAAGGAACGTGGTGTGAAGCTGCGGGCAGCGCGCCTGCTCGGGATCAATCGCGTCACCCTGGATCGCAAACTCGTCGAATACGGCATCCACGTCAAACGTGGAAAAGGAGTAGTCACAGCAGCTGAAGCCGATCCCGCTGAAGTCCGATAAGCCCGGGCCCCGAAAAAAATCGTCAGCGGTGGATGCCGCGATTAGCTGGTCCGGTGCCCAGACGGTCTTCAGACCAGACGACCGGCAAGTGCAGCTGTTCGTCAAGTCGACGGATGGTCAGCTCGGGTTTGGCGTCACTAGTGGGCATCAAGCGATAGTAGGCCACGACGTTGCCCTGCTGCGTTCTGATGGTGACGTACCCGTCTTCTTCACGCACTGAGGACTTGATCACCACAAACGGATCCCGAGTCAGTTGCGTCATCAATTGACGTTCTTCGGCGGTCACGGTGACCAGGGCCGGCGACGTGCGTGCGCAGCCGGTGATGGCCAAGGAGAGGATCACAAAAATGGCGAAGCGCATGGGCGGAAAATCATGCACCTGAGCAGTGCGATTCCAGCGACAGCAAGGTAGGGTGATCATCAAGCGTTGCCGATTTTTGGACGTACCAGGGCAAGCATGATCACCGGCAAAACGACCAGACCCGCAAACACCAGGTAGGTGCCCCCCGGGCGCCAGAAGAAATACAAGGCGGCAGCGGCCAGCGGCCCGATGGCTCGTCCGAAAGCACTGGCCGACCGGAAAGTGCCCATCACCCAACCCTGACGTTGCGGATCACCCGCCAAACTCACCAAGGCGGACAACGACGGAAACACCAGTCCGGTGCTGATCGCCAGCATCGCACATCCGCCGAACAACAGATTCCGCGACGGATACCAATCGACCAGACCGATGCAAAGCAGACCTGGTGCCAGCGCGAACAAGCCCACGAAAGCCATCTGGCGAACACCCACGCGTTTGACCAGACCACGGTAAGCACCCTGGACCATTGCAGCTCCCAGACCTAATCCCGCAAACAGCCAGCCCAGATCGGTCGGTGTGAATCCCAGCTGATATTTCCCCAGAAACACCAAGGTCGCCTCCATCCCGCTGAACAGCAGCGTGAAGAACATGAAGCAGAGATTCAAGCGCGGTACGTCTATTCCCAAAGTCGGATCGATGACCTGCAGCAGATTGAACGTGCGACCAGTCTCTGCCTTCTGCGCTCGCCGTTCGACCGGCAACGTTTCGTGAAAGGCGATCAATGCCCAGATCAGATTTCCCACCGCCAGGGTCGCTGCGATCAACGCCGGCACCGAGAATGGGTGCAAAGCCACTGCCGCCGTCGAGAGCGGGTCGTCGATATGTAAGTGAGCGGTCAGACCGCCGATCATCGGACCAGCGACAAATCCCAAGCCGAATGCCATGCCGACTACGGCCATGCCGCGAGCCCGATTATCGACGGTGGTGACATCGGCCACTGCGGCGTTCGCGACCGAGACATTGCCTGTCATGATTCCGGCGATGATGCGTGACACCAAGAACAAGGTGAAATTTGCTGAAAAAATCCATAAGATATACGACAGGGCGCTGCCCGTGAGTCCGATCAGTAATACCGGCCGACGGCCGACGCGATCCGATACTCTTCCCCAGATCGGGGCGGCGATGAATTGCAAGCCGGCGTAGAGGGCACCGAGGATCCCCCCGAACAATGCGGCCTGTTGCTCGACCGGTGCCCATCCCACGAAACCCATCGCCCAGTGCAGCAACCCGCCGTCGCGGGGCATGTAAAAAGCGAGTTTGTCGGCAAACAAGGGGAAGACGATGGCGAACCCGACCAGGTCCAGGAACAACGTCAAAAAAACGACGCCCAGGGTCACCCCTGGGCGTCGTGGGGGAATCATTCCGGCCACGTCAGGCGACCACGTAAACCGTGATGAACAGAATCACCCAGACGATGTCGACGAAGTGCCAATACCAACTAGCAGCGACCAAAGAAAAACTGCGCTTGCCTTGGAAATGCCCGGTTTCCAAACGCATCAAGACCATGAATAGCAACACCAGACCGGTCGCAACATGGACGGCGTGGAAACCGGTTCCGGTAAAGAACAGCGAGGCGAAAGAACTCGCGCCGGATTCAGGAATCAACGATGGCTTGAATCCACGCTGCAACAACTCACCCCACTCATATCCGGTCATTCCCAGAAAAATAACGCCGAGGACCAGGGTCAGGATGAGGAACAGCTTGCCAAGCAGACGTTTGCCCGAATGGATCGCATGGTGGGCGACTTCGCAGGTCAGCGACGAGGATAACAGGAAGAATGTCGCATAGGCGACTAACGGACCGCCGAAATGCATCGACGGCAATGGACCAAAAGTGGGATCGTGGAGATTGCGATGGTAGAAATAACCGAAGATCGCGCCGAAAGCAGCCGCTTCTCCGCACAAGAACAGCAAGATGAACATTTGCAGGTCTTTTTGCTGCTGGACCACATCATGGGCGATACGCTTTTCCTTGATGATCTGATTCGACCAACCCATCAGGCAGAATAAAAACATCATCGCCGACACGATGATGATGGCCACGCCCACATGAGGATTTCTCAACGGTCCAAACATGGGTGACTGGTCGAGGGCCCCGAGCACCGAGAGAACCCCAAATGGCAAGGTGATCAAGCCCAGCATGACCAAGAATGGCCACAGGCTTGGTGGCGGCACATGACTCATCGGATCCTCGTGGATTGCCGACACCCCCGGTGTCTCATGCCCTGGAACTCCGACAACCGGCGCAGCATCAATCACGTGGTCACTCATGGTAATCCTTGTTTGCCTGTTCTAGCTGTTGCGCCTGACGAGCCTTTTGCTCTTTCCAAATCTTGGGGTCTTTGGGCAGGCCATTACGACTGAAAATAATCATGAAAACAACGATCTGGGCAAGGCAGAGCCCGCCGATGAGAAGGCCCAGGTGGATATTCCGCCGAGCCTTCTTCGCAGCGGAGACATCTGTCCCGCTTGAATCGTCTGCACCGGACATTGGCATCAGGGCTCCTCCGGCTCGGCCATGATCGCCTGCTTGGCTTTGCGCTCGGCCTCGATCAACGCCGCACTCGGTGCACCGGCGATATTGAAGACACTGTAGCAGAGAGCGATATCATTGATCCGCTCATCCAGCTTTGGACCGAATCGATAGATCACGGGAAATGATTTCTCTTCATGGGGGCCGATGATCTGTTCGCCAAAACAGAAGCACACCCGCATCGCGAAGTAAGGGGCAGCATTAAAAGGAGCAACTTGGTGTATTGGGCGCAGATGAATCGGCTTGTCAGATAGATTGCGCAGATGATAGGTATTACGTGCATCGCGCCCGACTTCGACTCGATCTTCTGATTTCTCAGCCCAGAAGAGGACCGGTAGCTGGTCAAAGGTCTTGCTTTCGAAATGAACTGCAAGAAATCGCCCAGTGGCAACCGGCATTGCCGTAGCCAAGGCCGCATTGTTCGGATTGAGTCCCGTCCCAGTCAGTGAACACCACAACGAATACAGAGACCGGAATCCGAACAGGAAAAAAAACATCATGGCGATGGCGCCGCCACCCAGCACCCACAGGGCACGGGTGTTGGCGCGTTGGATCTCAACTGGAACTTGGGCATTCATGCGTGCCCGACCCTGAAGGAATCCACGATCAGGCCAAGAAAGAGAGCACTGATGTAGATGATCGAAAAACGGAACAGCGGCATGGTCGGCATCATCGGACGACGTTGCCACAACAGCCATGACCAGCCGAGGAATACGCTCCCCAGTCCCAAGGCCAATGCGGTGTAGATCGGCGCTTTGCTCCAGATCGGCCACAGATTCGTCACCATCGGCAGAAAAATCGTGCCGAGGACCATCAGCAGCGTGTACCAGAAAATCTGACGAGTCGTTTCGTCGACCCCCTTCACTACCGGCAACATGGGAATCCCCGCGCGAGCATAATCCTCACGCAACTTGATCGCCAAAGCCCACACATGCGGCGGGGTCCACAAGAAAATAATCAGGAACATCACCAACGGTACCGCCTCAATGGTGCCAGTCACCGCGGCCCAACCGATCAGCGGACCCATCGCGCCAGGGACACCACCAATGACGATATTGAGGTAATGCAGTGGCTTGAGATACAGGGTGTAGAAAAAACTATAATAGATGATCGTAAACAATGACAGACTGACGGCCAGCAAACTGTCATAGGCGAACCACAACAGTGCTTGCGCCGCCAGAGCCTGGACAATAGCGAATACGTACGCTTGAGTGACGGAAATCCGACCCGCTGGCAGTGGCCGGCGAGCCTTGGTCCGATTCATCAGCGCATCTTTTTTCAGCTCGAAGATCTGATTGAGCGTATTGGCGGCGCCGCCGGTCAAAAACAACGCCAGCAGGCAAGGCCAGATGTGACCCCAATCGGTCGCAAATCGACCCTCGACCGCGATCGCCGCGTAGCCGGTGAACATCGCTACCGCCGTAATGCGATACTTGGTCAGGATCAGCAGGTCGAGGATCACGCGGCCGGGGTTCATGTGAGCACCTGCGATGACCCTTCGGTGACCACCATCTCAGCGATCGGCTCGTACTGCGCATCATGCCAAGCAAGCACCAGACTCAGCAACAACCCCATGCCCAACGCCTGATGCGCCAGAGCGATCATGGGCGGAGCCGCGAGCACGGCATTGGCCAAACCAAGAATGATCTGCAGCGCGAGAAACGTCCCCGAAACCTGCAAGGCCAAACGCTGACGGATGCCCAGGGAGTGACGGCAAGCGGTCACGTAGAGGATGACGCACAATCCAGTAAGCAGACATGCCCACCAGCGATGCACCCACAAGTGCATCCAGGCGTTATCGAGCAAGTTCCACGAGATACTTCGCTGTGGATTCCACAAACTCGTCAGCGCGGAAATTCCCAGGGGCACGTCATTGCTGATCAAGTGCCTGCTGCCCGCGACCAGGGCTCCGCCAATGAGCTGCATCCACACGGTGATCATCGCCAGGGCCGTCAGATGAACGATCAATCGAGGGCTGGTATTGAAACGTGGTGACGATTCTTCGCTTGGCATCAGCAGACGAAGAATCGACCACAGGATCAATGCCATGATCAGTCCGGCATTGCCTTGATGGAGGAACAGCCAGTGGGTGCTAGTCCCTTCTGCCACCAGCACGCCACCGATGACCGCCTGAGCAATGATTAGCAATCCGGCAACCGCCATCGGCCAGCCGACGATTTTACGCAACGCGCCGTGCTTCATAGTGGTGCAGATCACCGCCAACCCCACGAGTCCGGTGAGCGCCGCGAGGAATCGGTGGCTCCACTCGGTCACAAACATCAGGCGGAAATCCGCGTCATCACGTGGCTGCCGACCACGATTGGCCGGCGCCAGCTCTCCGCGCTCGATCCGCGTCTGCAGCTGGGACTGGTGACGGTCGAACGCCACATGCATGTCGGTCCAACCAGCCTGCGTGAACGGCGGCAACAACGTCCATGAATCACCGGTCACGATCACCGGCCAATGGGGAATGGCGACGCCACATCCCGACAGGCGGACCCAACCCCCCACCGTATTCAAGGTGAATACCAAGCAGAAGAGTACCCCCAGCCAGGCAGCGACTCCGGCACGGATGTTGAGGGTGGAGGACATCGTTAAGATCAAACTTCCGGGGTGGGTTGGGGAATGCGCCGAAGGAAAAATGAAAATCCCTATCCTGCTGACCACCCGTCAAGATCACATCATCGGGTACGGAATCATCATCGACGTGAGACCCGATGAATCGACTGGTCAGTGCCGGTATCCCGCTTCATCCACGCACCCCCCTGAGGAGTAGTGCCGATCAATGTTGTTTGCCGATCTGATCGGCCACCGGGATAGGAGGTACGACTTCAAAGTTGTAGACCGGCGGAGGGCTGCTGGTCGCCCACTCGAAGCTCTCCTGCACATCATTGATCTGCCACGGATCGTTGCCCGCAGTCGGCGCCTGAAAGTAGCTGAAGATCAATTGAAAGAAGAATGTCAGCGCGGAAATGAAGGTCAGCGCATAGCCAAAGGTCGTGAGCAAGTTAAGGAATTGGAAGTCAGCGTAATAGACCGGCACCCGCCGAGCCATGCCATTATAACCAACCAGATGCATGGACATGAAGCAGATGAATACCCCCGCCAACATGGTCCAGAAGACAAAAGATCCGACTTTCTCATTGAGCACCCGGCCGGTCATCTTGGGCCACCAATAATAAGCCATCGCGAAGAGCAACATGGTTGAACCGCCAACCAGGACCATGTGGAAGTGGCCGACGACAAAATACGAGTCCTGAAAGGTGATGTCGGTGGGCACCATCGCCAGGATCAGTCCGCCAAAACCGCCGATGGTGAAGGTCGAGATGAAACCACAGGCGAACTTCATCGGCGTGGTGAAGCGCAGATTACCCCCCCACATGGTCGCCAACCACGAGAACACCTTGATGCCAGTGGGTACACCGATGACCAGGGAGGCATACATGAAGTATGCCTGGAGGATGGTCGGCATACCGACGGTGAACATATGATGGGCCCATACCATGAATCCGACGACCGTGATCATCCCCAGGGCGATCACCATGCCGAGATAGCCGAACACCTTCTTTCCGCTGAAGGCGGCAAAGATGTGGCTGATCGCGCCGAATCCTGGCAGGATCATAATATACACGGCCGGATGCGAATAGACCCAGAAGATGTGCTGATACAGAACCGGATCGCCGCCTTGCGCTGCAATGGTGAAGGTGGTGCCAAAGTTGCGATCCATCAAGACCATGGTCACCGCGGCGGCGAGCACTGGAGTCGCCAGCAATTGGATGATCGAGGTGAAGAACGTCGCCCAGGCGAACAGCGGCAACTTTTTCCAGGTCATCCCGGGGGCACGCATATTGGTGATGGTGACGATGAAATTGATCGCCGCGAGAATCGAGCTGACTCCAGCGAGATGCACGCCCATGACCCACATGTCCTGACCTGGATCGGTACCATGACCGACCAGTGACAATGGTGGATAAGCGGTCCATCCCGAAGCGGCCGCACCACCTTTGACGAAGAAACTGGTCATCATCAGGATTGCCGAGGGAATCAGCAGCCAGAAACCGAACGCATTCATCTTCGGAAAAGCCATGTCCCTAGCCCCGATCATCAAGGGCACGACATAATTCGAAAAAGCGATGAAGCCGGGAATGATGGTGAAGAAGATCATCACCGATGCATGCATCGTGACGATCTGATTGTAGAGGTGGCGGTTTTCACTGAAGAGACTGAAGGGCGCCGCGCTGCCTTCGATTTGCGCGGCATTCAGTGCTTCGAGCACCGCCCCTGGAGTCGCCAGCTGGATGCGGATGAGGCCGGCGAAAGCGCCACCGATCAAACCCATGATCACCACGAACCAGAAATACATCAAGCCGATCTTCTTATGATCGACGGTGGTCAGCCAGTCCATGACGCCGGTATAGCGTTTGAGCTCAGGCATCGGAAGAGCAGCGGGGGCGTTCATGTAGGCACCCTGAGGTTACTTACTGGCGACCGCGAGAGCGCGATCGATGGCTTGATCAAGAAGATGGCGACGTTCAACACTGCGCTGGGCGACTTCGGCTGGGGTCAGGCCGACTTGCCGGCGCCTTATGCAACTCGCATAGTTGCTGGCGATCCAATAGCGGAGGGCCAATTGCCGATCGTTGGTGCGGCTCTTTGCCAAGTACGCCACAACCGCCTGGTCGAGTGCGACCTGGTCCAGAGTCATAATGGTGGGCGCAAGCTGGTTCCAGATCTTCAAGGTATCATTGCGCTGGCGCTGCATCGCGAGGTATCGGGCGAAGCGTTCGGCATTGACCACCACCGAGGAAATGATCATCACGCCGTGGCCCTGGCCACACAACTCGGCACATTGGCCTTTAAATAGGCCTTCGGTGTCTGGGGTAAACCACGTGTAGGTATATCGTCCGATGATCGCGTCCTTTTTGACGCCGAACGCAGGAACCCACCACGCATGATTCACATCGTTGGAGGTGATATTTAGAATCGTGGTTTTGCCCTTTTGGAGCACTAAGGGTTCTTGAACCCCCATGACATCTTGGCCGATCGAGATCTGATGGTCTTGATACTTGTAATCCCAGGCGAATGACTTTCCGCGGACTTCGATGCTCATCGCGTCTTTCTGGTTGGCGGGGGGCAATTCCATCTTCCACAGCACATGCCACACGGGCACGCTGACTACCACCAGAGCCAAACAGGGAATCGCGGTCCAGATGATCTCGAGGGTATGATTGCCCATGAAGGTCGCCGATTTGCGGCCATCGTTACGCGCTTTGAATTTCCAAATCACGTACAGCAGAAGCACTTCGGGAAGAACCAGGAAGGGCAGAAAGATCAGGAAATTAAGCCACGTGTTGTCGGCAACTTCACGCGCGATGTCACTCGCAGGTTGGCTGAACATGTTGGTGATCGGAGTCACCGGTTTGTGGTCTGCGTCCAACGCGAACAGATCAGGATTGAAGACCGCCACCAGGTCATCGACGGTGTCACCGACTGATGCGGGCGGCTTCGACGTGACACGTACGGATGCCATGACCTCTGGTGATGGCGCGATCACGTCTTCGGCAGCGACCAGCGACGTTGCTCCCGACAGCGTGAACACACTGATCAGGGCCATGAACCAGATGAAGACGAATAAGCGGGTCATCGTGGAGTACTCGGGGTCCGGGTTGCCGTCTCGGCGAGGCGTGCGTACAGTTTTGTCAGCGTGCTCTCAGGCATCAGGCTGAAGTATTTATCTGCGCTGCCGGATCCATCCTCAGCAACGAGGCAATTGACGAACGCCGCCTTGTCCTGGGCCTTGGAAGCAGCATAGAGCCGCTCCATCCGCCCTACCTGATAAGGAAACATTCTGCGTAATTCGGCAAAGGCTGGGGCCAACTCGGGCCCGACATCGGTACCGGCATCGGCCATCCAACGGGCCAGGGGTTCCCGCTCGGCGGTGGCGCGACGTGACACCGCGGCCATTAGCTGATACGTGGTCTCCGGCGGCACGATCGCCCGGGGATCAATGGCAGCTTCACTGTTTGCTCCACCCGCGCCCGGAGCGGGAATTTGAGCAGAGATCTTGGCATCGTCATTGGCGAGATACGATTTGTTGGTTGGCTTCATCCAGGTCTCAGACACGAAATGGACCACCGCATAACGTTCATCAGCTGACAGATTGCGGAATGCTGGCATGGCTGCGCCATAGCCATTGGTCAGCACCGACCAGAAACCGTACGGTCCGGCGCCCAATGGATTCTTGAAAGCGTCCACGTGGAAGTTGCGTGGCAGCGGATTGATATTGGAGGGATTACTATCGCCTTGAGCGCCATGACATGACGCGCAATTCTTACCGTACAGCACTTCACCACGATCGAGCACCGCGGCTGAGCGATCAGCGATCAGCGCCGCATGGTCAGGGCCTGCGCTCGCTTGGGCTGGCAGAGTCCACACCGGCTCGCCGGCTGCGTGTTCACGGCCGACCTGTTTGAAGTGGAAAAAGATCCACGCCAAACCGACGAGGCTGACAAGCAAACCCACCGTCCACAGGACTGGATTGCTCAGCTCCCGCGGCTCGCTGCTGCCCGGAGCGTGCTGATGATCGTCAGAGGATGACATCGTGGTTTCCGTGAAACTCAGTGTAAGTGTTCGGCATTGATCGCAGGCAGCAGATCTCGATCACCGCGGGCCAACAAGCCGTGCCGTTGCCAGAAGAAACGAGCCAGCAGCAGATAACCACCGATGAACCCACCCGCGACCAGCATTTCGGGCAGAGGCCCGTACGCGGGCAATCTATTCGGAAAGAGCGCCGGCACGACTTGCCACATGACCTGCAGCAAAGCACCAAGCACCACGGCCGAGCTGGCGATGATGACGGTGACCGAGCGAGTGCGCCCGTGCTGACTTAACAATAAGAAGAAGGGAATCGGCAACCGTAAGAAAACTTCGATTAAGGTCGAATACTGGTATCCATGTTGCAAACGCATCACATAGAACTGGGTTTCCTCATCCATATTGGCAAAGGCCACGATCAAATACTGGGCAAACGTGATGTAGGCCCACACGCAGGACCAAGCGAGCAGCCAGGTGGTGACATCCTTGAGCGTATGCGCGCGAATGACGCCTTTGAGCGAACCGTGGGCGAATCCCACCAAGCAGAGTGCCAGGACTGCCAGGAACGCCTGAATCGCGCCGACAAATTCGTACACCCCCCACATCGCCGAAGCGACGTGGACATTGAGGGACAACAATAGATCCCACGACACCAGAGTGAACGTGTAGGCCATCACCAGGAGGAAGATGACACTCCAGGTGACTTGCTTAGGACGATTGTCGGCACCGGATTCTTCGGCCAGCGACAAACTGACCAACCGACTGCGGATGAAGATCCAGACCACGAGAATGATGCCGGTGCTGATGGTCACCCGCGACGGCGTCATCCAGGCCGCTTTCTGCATGCTATGCATCAGTTCATGTTGCTGGGCAGAAGACGCCACGAAGGCCCAATCGTACACGTATGGCATACCAATAATGGAAAAGGGGATGAAGGCGATCAACGTCAAGGGCAGACCGTTGCCCAGGCCCTCGGCAATGCGTTTGATCGGCGCGGTCCAGCGCGCGCCACACAAGCGATGAACCGCGAGGAATGCAATCGCAGCGATGCTGAGAAACATCGGGATCACCATCCCGATTAAATACGCATGCCACGCCCGATTCACATCGGTGAACAGCAACGCGACGAAGCCGAGCACGCCGAAAACGACCATGAACGCGGCTATCCCTTTGAGGCGGGGCAAACTCGACGACACCACGTCGGGCAAGCGGGTCAACATAGGCTCAGCACTCACTTGTGACTCTCCTCAGATGCAGATTCGCCCAGCTGCGGACCCCAGGACGGACTGACGTAGTCAGGTTCGGGTTCTGGCAGTGGCTGAAATTCGGCGGCGGCGGTTTCGGCCTCGTCGCCGAGTTTCAAGATGGCCGCCAAGTCCGCGGTGCGCTGATTGAGCAGGATGCGACCCTGGCGAACCGCTGCTTGAGCAGCGCCATCCTCTGGCTTGTCGTGGCTCGTGGCTTCGGCGTCGCCAATGACCGTGGCCGCCTCATTTTTGGCCATCGTCGCGCGTGCCAACAACCGGACATAGCTCACCACCGCCCAGCGCTCGGCTGGCGGCAACTGCGCCCTGAGATTGACCATCCGATTACGCCCGACCGAGATGATGTGGTAGATCTCGCCTTCGGTCATGGTGAGCACGTTGGTGCCATTGATCGATGGAATGCCACTGAAGTGCTTCGCCACATTGCCATGGACGGCATTGCCGTCTTTGCCGTGGCAGGTGGCGCACGTGTGGTTGAACCACGTTTGGCCCACTTTGAGCACATTCTTGGAAGCGACTTGGGGATTGTTCAGCTTTTTGGCGGTTGCCCAATCGTTGGGTTCAACTGCATACGGAACCAGGCCACGCGGAATGGTGCCCTCGGGCGGGGTCAGCATCGCCGGATACTGGACTTTGCCGTCTTGAGATACCAAAGCAGTTTGCGCCTCGAACGCCGGACTATGATACATGTCGGGCAATGCTTCGATGCCGCGTTCGGGCTTTTCATCCGAACAACCAGCCAGCATGCCGAACAAGGCAGCAGCCGCGATGATAGAAGACGACTTATGCATGAGCGGTCTCCTTGAGCACGGCGCTGTCGTCGGCCAGAGGTTGAAACACTGGCAGACCACTGGCCACTTCAGCGCTAATCTGACGGGTCGTGACCGCGCCATGCGCGATCAAAAGCGCTTCAAGTTCTGAGGCCGGGGTCCGCGCGGTCGACAGCGAGACGCAAAATTGGTCGTCGGTGACCCGGGGATCAGGCAGCCGGACAAAGGGGTCAGGGATCAGGCGACAGGTGAACAGCACCATCTTCAGATTGAGGACCGCGCCAAACAACAATCCGGCTTCGAGGGTTGGGACCACCCACAATGCCCAGGTCGAATACGGTTTGCCGCCATAAATGACCGTCCAGTCTTCGACCATCAGGTGATGAATGCCGAAGAACGTGAACAAAAATCCGACGAGGCAGATCGCGAATACGGGCCGCCCGATCAGGCTGCGCTGCAACCCGAGAACGGCGTCAATCCCGTGAACGGGATAGGGCGACCACACCTGAATCGCCGTGTGGCCCGCCGCGCGCGCCGCCGTTGCGGCAGCCAAGGTGGAGTGCTCATCGGCAAAGAATCCGGCAATCGACATCGATTCGCCAGCAGGGTTGGTCGCGTCAATGCCTTCGGTGAGATCAAAGGTGTGGGCTTTTATTTCAGCGAACGATTTCGGAAACGGGGGCAAAGGCTCAGACATGGGCGGCCTCGCGAGCATGACTCTGATGCAACAGGGTCTGTTTGACTTCAGCGATGGCGACCACCGGGGCAACCCGGACGAACATCAGGAACTGGATGAAGAACAATCCGAATGAACCGGCGAGCAGCAGATAGTCGAATGGTGAAAAGGCATAATAATTCCAATTCACCGGCAGATGATCGTGTTCCAGCGACAGCACGATGATGTTGAACCGCTCGAACCACATGCCGATGTTGACCATCAGGCCGACAAACATCAAGACGATGGCATTCCGGCGGAGCGACCTGAACCAGAACAATTGGAGGCAGACGACATTGCAGAAAATCATCAGCCAATACGACCACATGTGTGCGCCGGTCAGGCGATAGGCGAAAAACTGGGCAAACTCATACTCGTTTTGCGAATACCAGGCAGTGTAGAATTCGATCACATAGACATAAAGCACGATCGAACCGACCCCGAGCATGATCTTTGCGAGATTGTCGAAATGATCATCGGTGATGTAGCGATGCAGTTTGAAACCGGCACGCAGCGGCACGAGCAGTACCAAGGCCATGGCCAAACCACCAAAGATGGCGCCCGACACGAAGTACGGGGGGAAGATCGTCGCGTGCCAGCCCGGAACCATGCTCACCGCCAACAGAGTGGCGATGGTCGAATGCATTCCGACGACCAATGGAGTGGCGATCCAGGCGAACTGGGAATAGGCGCGCTCATAGTG
>JANYGY010000235.1 GCA_025362255.1 Planctomycetales bacterium | reverse complement strand
GGTCCGACCTCCGCCAGTCCAAGCCTTCCTATGGGCCGAGATTTTATCATGGCGGTCGCCGCTGGACGGCATCGCCGCTGTTAGCCTTTCACTCCGTTGCACAGCGGGTCAAGCACAGGCACCAAAGCGTGTTCCCTAGCGGCGATGCGCGAGCGGCTGACCATTAGACGTGCGAAGTTGGGGAAGTTTGCCACGTGATCAGCTTACCACCTTCGCCTACGGCGTCATGTCGAGCCCCAAGTGGATTGCGCCACATTTCAACCTGCTAAACGCAGTTACAGCCCGCCTGCGGCGTGCGGCGTTGCCCGATACTCGAAATGGTGCTGCTATTTCTACGCATCGGGCGCCTTGCACATGGGCCACACCTGCGTCTCGAGCACACCTCGCGGATGTGCTGGAGAGAAGACGGGAACGCAGAAACGTGCGGTATGTGCGCGCGACAAACGGTCTCACCTGTTTTTTCAGTTTCATCGATCCGGGCTCATCGATAAAGGCAGTCGGAGGGTCTATGTCCGACACCCCAGCCTTTTCACTATCACGGATCAACGTGAAGCTGTGAATGACCGCGCGCAGGTTGAGGCATGGCGAGTATCCGGTTGGAACAGCGCGGCTGAGGGTCACCAGCACGATGTGTGATCTCAGTCGATTAATTATTTTGACCAACATTTGATGTATCCAATCAAAGCGTTGATCGGTGACTGATCTAACGCAGTGGCGGAAAATCAGCTCGGTGCATCATGGCGGTACCAAGATGTGACGCCTATTCGCTCGTGTTCAAACACCTGGCCAATCTCCATGCAGATTGACTGCCCTCATCCAACTTTACCCAGCCACGCCGGCAATCGCGCGATCTTGTTCAAGATTTGCGGCTGGCACCTGCACCGCTTGCTGAAGCTTGTCGATGATCGATTCGGCATCGAGGCCTTGGGCTTCGGCCTCATAGCCTGGTTGCAGGCGATGGCGCAGCACGGGATGCATCACGGCTTTGATGTCGTCGAGGGCGACGAAGGCGCGCCCGCGCAGCACCGCGCGGGCTTTGGCGGCGAGCAACAGGGCCTGGCCGGCGCGCGGGCCAGCGCCCCAGCGCAGCAGGGGGGCGATCTGTTCATGGCCGCCGAGCGCCACCGGGCGGGTCGCGCGAACCAGGGCAAGGGCGTAGCGTGAAATCGCATCGGCGACCGGGATCTCGCGCACCAAATGCTGCAGCGCGATCAGGGTTTCGGCGTCGCACACAGGTTCAGCGGCGGCTTGGGCGTTGCTGGTGGTGCGGGTGATGATCGCCAGTTCTTCGGCCTCGGTCGGATAGCCGACGACGATCTTCAGCAGAAAACGATCGAGTTGCGCTTCGGGCAACGGGTACGTGCCTTCCTGCTCGATCGGATTCTGGGTCGCGAGGACGAAGAACGGCTTGGGCAGCGCGCGCCTGGTGCCGCCGGCGGTTACTTGCCGCTCTTGCATTGCCTCAAGCAAGGCGGCCTGGGTTTTCGGCGGCGTGCGGTTGATTTCGTCAGCGAGCACGACCGAGGCGAATACCGGGCCGGGAACGAATTCCAGGGCGCGGCTGCCGGTGGCCTTGTCCTCGCGGATCAATTCGGTGCCGGTGATGTCGGAGGGCATCAGGTCGGGAGTGAACTGGATGCGATTGAAGGTCAGGCCCGAGGCGCGGGCGACGGTCGACACCAACAAAGTTTTGGCCAGACCCGGGACGCCTTCGAGCAGGGCGTGGCCACCAGCGGCGAGCGCGATCAGCGCCTGCTCGACGACCACGTCTTGGCCGATGATGACTTTGCCCAATTCGCTGGTCAGGCGGCGAATGATGTCAGCGGCAGCTTCGGGCGACAAGGTTTGGCTCATGGGCACAGGTTATTGACGGTTGGCTATTGGCCAGCGTTGCGGTTAATATGGTCATGGAACCGGTCACCTTCCTCGCTGCTCTACGGTCTCGCCTGGTGCGGGTGCTGGTGATCGAGGGCTTTGCCCGCGTCCTGGCGATCACCTTGACCGCAGCGGTGCTGGCGATCGCCGTCGATTGGGTCTGGGGTTTGCCCGGGGCGGTGCGCTTGGGATTGCTGCTGAGCGTCGCGATTGCAGCCACCCTGGTGGCGTGGGTGCGTCTGGTGCGGCCGTTTCAGCGTGATCTGGGCGACGCCGCGCTGGCCCGCTTTGCCGAACGTCGGGTCCCCGAACTCGATGGCCGGCTGTTGACCCAGGTCGAAGGCATCGCGTTGGGCGCGGGCGATCTGCAGACGTTACGCGCGGTGCTGGCCGCGACCGCGACCGCGCGCTTGGTGCCGGCGCGACGCACGCCCAAGCAACTGGCGCTGATGGCAGTCGCGCTGATGGCGGTGATCGCCGCGAGCGTGCTGACCCCGGAAACCGCCTGGGATGGCTTTCGCAGGTTAATGCTGCCGTTGGGCGAAACCCAATGGCGCAAGCACACCAGCTTGTCGGTGGTGCTCGAACATGACGTCGTGCCGACCGATGGCGCCCTCAACCTGACGATCCACCGTCGGCATCCCGATGCTGATTTCTCCGCGCCGGTGGTGGTCCAGTGGAAGGCGGTAGACGGAAAAGCCGGTGGAGCTGCATCTACCGGCGTTGACGAAAGTCGCCAACTCGGTGGCCTGATCGGCAATGAGTGGACCACCAGCATCGCCGCGTCAGCCGGTACCTATGACATCACGGTCAGCTCCGCTGATGCCGAGCCGGTGGTGGTGCAGGCGCGCATCGTCGCCCGCCCGACGGTCGGCAGCATCCGCTCGACGTTGACGCCGCCGGCGTACACCGGCCTGCCACCGCAGACCGTCGACACGCTCGCCGGAGCGGTGATCCCGGGCACGACGTTGGACTTCGGAGTGACATTCGCGACCGACCGCGGCCGCCAGGTGACGGTCGCCAGCGCCCGCTTCAACGATGTGCCGCTGCCACTCGATGAGCACGCAGGCCTGTTCCATGGCTCGATGCGGGTGATGACCGCGGGTTCGCTGATTCTCGCAGCTGCGGATCAGGATGGCATCGCCCTGGTCGGTGACGCGCGCTTTCCACTGATCTTGACCCCGGATCGGGCCCCGGTGGTGTCGCTGACCGGCACTGCGGCGCGCGAAGCAGTGTCGGTGCGCGCAGTGATCGATCTGGTGGTTTCCGCTAGTGATGATTTCGGCTTGGGCGAATTGACTCTGCGCGGGCGGACGATTCCGGGTGATGCGCAGTCGACTGAAAAGCCAGCCGCTGAAAAGAAGACACCACCGCAGGCTCAGTCGATCCCTCCTGGCGAAGTCCTCGAACGCTTCACCGGGGTCCAGGGTCAGCCAAGTGCCACGCGCGCGACCACGGTCGAGATCGGACGTCACGCCTCGGTCGGCGAACAGGTGGTGCTCACCAGCCGCGCGCTCGATCGCAATGACATCAGCGGCCCAGGTATCGGCGAAAGCGAACCGCTGATTTTTCGAGTGGTCGCCGAGGAGGTGCTGCGCCAGGAACTCGACCGGTTGCTGAGCGAAGCCAAAGAACGCGTGGCCCAGGCGCGAGATGACCTCGCTGGTGCGACCGAGGCGGCGATGCGCGATCGCCGTTTGCGCTCGGCGACGCAGGCGACGGCCAAGGCCGATGAGCTGCTCGTGACGGTGCTGCGGCGGTGGACGCAGAATCGTCTGGCCGCCGACGGCATCGCCCCAGGAGCCAAGGCGCGCCTCATCATTGCGGATCGCGCATTGCCGAAATTGGCGGAATCCACCGCCGGCGATGAGGCTCCACGGTTGGCCGCCGATGGCGCACTGGCCGAGGCCGAACGCCTGCTCGCCTCGATCCTCCAAGAGGGCGATCTCACCCGTCTGCTCACCAGCCTGATTGCGCGCGAGACGGCGCTCGCTGGTGAAACGCGGACGTTGGTGCGCACCTATGTGACCAAGGCGATGGATCCGGCAGGGGTGGCCCAGCAGCAGAATCTGGCCACCCGGCAGCGCGAGTTGGCTGAGCTCGGCCTCGATCTCGAACGCCGGCTGCTCGCCAAAGAAGGTGCGACGTGGACCAAGGCGCAAGACCTGGTGCGGCAGGAAGCCCCCGGCGATCGCCTGCGCCAAGCCGGCAAGGATCTTGCCACCAACGACCGTCGACCCAAGGCAGTCGAGGCCCAAAAGGCGGCCTTGGCCACCCTCGCCAAACTGCTCGACGCCCTGCGCGGGGGGGATGCAGCGCAGGATCTAGCGGCAAAACTCGGGCAATTGGCAACTGAACAAGAACAGCTCGCGAAAGAACTCGAACGTGGCGCCCAGCCCGGATCGTTGACTGCGAAGCAAAAAGATCTCGCCGAGCGTACTGCATCGGCGAGCAGCGAGGCTGCGAGCAAGGATCCAGCTGCAGCCAAGACTTTAAGTGGCGCGGTTGCCGCCCAGGAATCAGCGCAAGCCGGAATGCAGGCCGGAAATGCCAGTGCCGCGGCGCGTGATGCCAATGCGGCTGCGGGTCTATTGCGTGAGGCGCAACGTCAACTTGGCGGCGATCAACCGACCAAGCCCGAAGATGATCAGGCGAAAAAAGATCAGGAGAAAAAAGATGCGGCGAAACCGGATGTCTTGAAACTTCTCAAGGAATTGCGCACCTTGCAGGCGGCATTGGTCACGGATGCGACGCTGCTGAATCAGACGACGCTCGAAAAAAACCTTGATTTTGCGACTCAGCGCCAAGTGCAGGCTTTCGCGCAAACCCAGGGGGACGTGCTCCTGCGCCTGCGTGAGGAAGGCCTCAAGCTGTTGGATAAGAATCCCATCGCGCGAACCGCCGTCGAACGGGTGGCCAAGGCCATGGACGATGCCGAACGTCACCTGCGGACTCCCGCCTTGGGCGGCAAGGGCCTGCGCCTGACCCGCATCGCGCTTGCCGAACTCGGCCGACTGATCGACGTAGCCGAAGCGCAAACGGATAAGGACAAGAAATCAGGCGGCGGCGGTGGCGGAGGAGGAGGAGGTGGCGGCGGCCAGGCGCCCCAGGCGGCATTTCCTTCCACGGCAGAAATCGCCTTGCTCGCGGCGATGCAGGAAGACCTCGCCGCGCGGACGGCGGCTGGCCATCCGGGCGATCTTGGCGCCGCGCAGGAATTGCTGCAACAGCTGGTCGAATCGATGGCGCAAGCGACGCGGCCCGACACCCGACCGGCGATCCTGCTGGAACGCACCCGGCGCGCGATGACCAGTGCAGCGTTCCAACTCAAGCAGTCAGATCGTGGGGCGCTGACCCGCAACGAGCAGCAAGCAGCTGAAACGGCCTTGCGTCGGCTGCTCGCCGAAGCCGGAGGTGATGGTGGGGGTGGCGGAGGCGGCGGGGGTGGCGGAGGCGGAGAGAAAGCGCCTCCGGGCGGCGGCAAACAACCAGCGGGACAAAATGATGGCCAAGGCTCGGGTCAGGGTGGTGGCCAGGCGAAGGCACCGGCACCCCAAGGTGGCAACAACAACGGTCCTCCGGGAAAAGGTCAGGCCGCCGTGCTTCCCGTCCAGGCGACGACCACCAACGGAGACCTGCTTGAATTGCCGCCCGCGATACGCGAGCAACTGCGCCAAGCGCGCGAACAGCATTTCACTCCTGGGCAACTTCAGATTTATCAACGCTACCTCGAACTGTTGGAAGACGGCAAATGAAGGTCTTCAACAAGCTGGTGATGGCGCTCGTGGTCTGCGTGGTGCCGGCAGGATCCGTGGTTGCTGCCGAGCCGGTGGCACCAGTAGCACCGGTAGCACCAGGAGCACCGGTGGCGATCGACACTCAGGCCGTGGTAGATCGTGGCTTGGCAGCGTTGGTCAAACTTCAGCAACCCGATGGGCTGATCGGTGAAGGTACCGGCATTTCGGCGTTGGCCGGCATGGCATTGCTCGCCGGGGGACATACCCCGACGCGTGGACTCTATCACGAAGCCAGTGGCAAATGCCTGCGCGCGGTCCTTACTCGTCAGGATCATTTCAGCGGATACCTGGCGACCGACTATGGCAACATGTATGCCCATGGATTCTCGACGTTATATCTCGCCGAATCGTATGGCATGGCACCCGATCAACCGGTACGCAGCGCCTTAGAAGCCGCCGTAGATCTGATCTATCGAGCGCAAAACAGTGAGGGTGGTTGGCGCTATAGCCCGACGCCGACCGATGCTGATATAAGTGTCACCATCTGCCAAGTCATGGCGCTGCGCGCCGCCAACAATGTCGGCATCGGTGGTCAGCAGAGCCAAGACTGCATCGCCCGGGCGATCGCTTATGTGAGACGCTGCGCCAATGGCGATGGCAGCTTTGCCTACGTCGCTTCCAGCTCAGGAAATTCGGGCAATTCCGGGGCCGAAGGAGTTCCGCGAACCGCGGCAGGCGCGATGTCCCTAATCGGAGCGGGCATTACGGATCTTGCCGACCCTACGCTGGGGCCGTCGATGCGCTTTTTGCGGAAGCACTACCCATCACATCTCAAGGGGAGTGAAAAAGGCACGGAAAGCTATTTCTGGTATGGCCAATATTATACCGCCCAAGCGCTCTTCCACAGCCCTGACGCAGCTGACTGGGATGAATATTGGAATCTAGCCGTACCGGTCATTACGGCCCGCCAGGATCGCAACGGTCTGTGGTTGCAGGGCGAAGGCCCAGGCCCCGCCTACAACTCGGCGATGGCGCTGATCATCCTGCAAATCCCCAATAATTACCTGCCGATTTTTCAACGCTAAGCAAAGATTTCCGCGCCCATGGATGCTGCCCCCGAGATTGTCGACAACCGTTACCTGCACCCGCTGATGATCGGCCGGATGAGACTGCGGAACAATCTGTGTCTCGCCCCGATGGCGGGTTTCACCAATGTAGCATTCCGCCTGATCGCCAAGGAAGTCGGGGGCTGTGGCTTGGTCGCGACGGAAATGGTCGCCGCCCTGGGCAACCCTGGCACCCAGAATGAATCACGCTTCCGCATTTTGACCCAAAACGTTCCCCAGGAAAAACCGTTGGCGATGCAAGTCTACGGCCGCGAGCCGGACCTGTGTGCGGCGACCGCGGCGGCACTTGATCGGGCCGGGGCTGATCTGATCGATCTCAACTGTGGATGTCCGGTCAAAAAGGCGAAACAGTCCGGTTGCGGGGTGGCGTTGATGCGCGAACCAGCGCAGGTCGGAGCAGTGGTCAAAGCCATGCGCGCCGCCGTGTCGCCCAAAAAACCGGTGACGGTAAAGATGCGCCTCGGCTATGACGCGCAGAATCGTAACATGCTCGATGTAGCGCAGGCCGCGATTGAGAATGGGGCCGATGCTTTGTTCGTTCACGCCCGGACCGGAGAATCGAAGCACGGGGTTCCAGTTGATCTGAGTGGAGTCCGTGAGGTCAAA
The DNA here is from genome assembly GCA_025362255.1 of Planctomycetales bacterium. Taxonomy (GTDB): domain Bacteria; phylum Planctomycetota; class UBA11346; order UBA11346; family UBA11346; genus CAIUVD01. The sequence continues at coordinate 7,132 of JANYGY010000235.1, read as the reverse complement.
GAGTTGTCCAATCGGCTCACCGGAGGTCGAGTACCGGTGATCGCCAATGGATCGATGGAAACGGCCGCAGCCATCCGTGCCGCCAAGGACGAGGCCGGTGCTGACGGGTATCAGATCGGTCGCGCGGCGTGCGGCGATCCCTGGCTATTCCGCAATCTGATTGCCGAGCTGACCGGCGGAGAACCGTATCTTCCGACCTATTCCGAACGTCGAGCTTTGCTGGCCCGCCATTTCGAATTGATCCTGGGACTGTTCGGCGAGGAACGTGGCGTTCGCGTCATGCGCAAATACACGTTCTTCTATTGTAACGGACTACCAGGAGTGAGGAAGTTTCGCGACCGCTTCCAACGGATTGAAACACCGCCGGCTTTTTATTCTTTGATCGACGATTTTTTCACCCATTTGGAACGCGGCGGAGCAGATGGTGACGTCGAGCACCTCAATTTGTTCGAGCGTGGTTCAGCCGAACACAACAACGAGCACGGCGAATGAGTGAGACCGCGTGGGCGGTTACCGTGGTGCCGCAGAATATCGAGCGCTTGCCACTCTTTCATTGGCGACCGGGTGCCCGGATGTTGGCGATCGGCAGTCGGGATGGCGCTGACTTCGTGGGCGATCAGACGGTCGATCGCAACACGTTCAAACGCCCACTGACGTCTTCTTTGATCCGCGAAGCAGTCACCAAACAGAAGCTCGATGGGGTGACTTTGGTTTGGAGTTCCACTCTGCGTGAGCCAAGCGGAGTAGCGGTCATTGTGGAAGCCAACCCCGCTGCGTTGGTTGTTGCTACTCCTGGGTGTGGTGACGCTGACCTGCTTGCGACCTTGTTGCCACACGTTGATGCGTGGCTGTTGCTGGTCACCGCGCAGCACCAAGCCGCTCTTGCTCAGCGCATTCTCGACGCCGGCCGGCATGTCGAGGTTCTCATCGGATTGACCGATGAATCAGTACCGGTGCTCGACTGGTCACGCGCCGCCGCCATTCATCTGTGCGCTCGGCGTCCCGCAGAGTCCGATCGACTTGATCAATGGATGGTCGGTGCGCGACAGTCGCTGCCGGCAACGGCGGCAATCTATGACGATCATCACCAGCACACCGATTGCCGCGCGTGTGGCGAACGATTGGTCTGGCGCCATTCGGGGCGCAGCCGGATCGATGCAGATGTGTCGAATCAGGCACTGCGCTGTCGCGCCTGCAGTGCCGAGCAGGCATTTCATTTCTAGGCTGACTACTACGTTATTTTAGCCGAGAAAATCGAGTCTACTCGACGGATAAATGCGCGAAGTCGGTAGGCTGACATCGTCGGAACTCATCCGAAAATGTGCCGGAGTCATGCCGAATCGGGCGCTGAAACAACGATAGAAATGCGGGAGATTGTTCATTCCACTGCGCTCGGCGATGGTCTGCACCGAGCTGGTGGTGTAGCGCAGCCAGGTGGCCGCACGCTCCAGTCGCAGTCCATTGAGATAATTGGTCGTGGTCAGCCCCGTCATCTGCCGCAGGTGGCGACTGACATGCGCTGATGACCGGCCACACAAGGTGATGAAAGCGAGGTTGCCCGGCGGCAGGGGGTCGAGGTCGCGGAATGTACTGATCGCCAGACCCAACCACGGCGGCATATGTGGATCGCCAGCTTGATGATTGTTGTAGATCCGCGCCAGATCCGCAACCAGTCCGATCAGCAGAGGCAAGGTATTCGACGGTGGTTGCAGATCTTCGGTCCACTGACGCAAACGCTGGGATTGTTTAGCGCTCAATGGGAATGGCGATGTCGCCGGTTCTCGCCAAGGCCACGATTGAGCAAGATCATTCGCCAGACCGATCATTCGCTCGGCCGGAAAAGCCAGATTCAGCAGGGTTCCGCCAGAATCGCCGATCGCTACCGCGCTGTGCCGATCATTTAGTCCGATAAAGAGAAGGTCACCGGCGACCAGAGTCTGGGTCGTGCCATTGAAGACATGCGCATATGAACCAGCTTCGATCCAAAAACATTCGAGATAACAATGGCTATGTTCAGCGAAGCCGATGCCCGGCGAATGATGGTGCCGAGACAAAGTGAATATCCGGTCCCGGCCATTGGTTTCGCCGGTCCACGTACGCACATCAGATGATAGAACCATAACTCTATATTAGTTATCACCTCAAATAATACCTGTTCCAAATCGCTAACCTATGGTCTTTTCTTCAAAATGTATGATCCACCTCTCTATTACTTGCATGTCCCATTCACCAGCCACAGGAGAGATCGTTGAAATATCTTCCCTGTGACTCACTTCTTACCGACAAATTTTATTCAGCTCACGTCCGCATTCCTGCCAATGAAAGAGCCTTCATCGTTCCCACTGCAGCCGTGGGCTTGCTGAGATCTACGGTCCAAGAGCTGCCGGTCGCCCCGAACGCACTCATTGCCTGTATGAGCTGGGCAACAGACACGTCGGATCCGCTGACTTGAAGTCGCTCGATCGCACGCGTCCCATCAGCTTGGAATTGACCTCTGACGGTGGCTTTGATCTGAGGCTGTGAAGCCACTTGAATCGACAAATCATCATTGTCACGCGACATAACCAGTTCGCTGAATTGAAATGAACCCATATTCAACGTATCGCGCGCACCGCCAATATCGCTGATGAAATCATCACCCTTACCGACCATGTAAGTGTCATTTCCTAACCCACCACGCAGTCGATTACTACCGGATCCACCATCGAGAACGTCATTGAATGACGAGCCATTAAGCATGTCATTACCCGCATTTCCGAAAAGTGTACCGATTGTGCCAGTGTCGACCCGCAATGAATCGGCTAAATCACCGCCATTCCGGGTGGCGTCGCGAATCACCGCGGAGATGCCGCCTAAAGGTTTACCGTTTCCATCAAAGTAGAGGACTTTCAGGGCGCCACCATTGAGAGGGTCATTTACCAATTCATTGACTCCGTTGCCATCGAGGTCTTGAAGTGAAAAGGACCCTGTTCCATCAAATCCAGGAATGTCCGCGTAAGTCCACGTGTTGAAACCACTCAACACCCAGACCTTTCCGTCAATACCACGATTCCAGCCTTTCGTCTCGACCCATACTAGGTCCGCCTTGCCATCGCCAGTTACGTCGCCGACCAAGGAGGTTCGCGCAAAACCGAGCGAATCGTTGAGCATCTGCACCGGTGTGAACGAACCATTAGCTTGGCCATAGGCTACCGCAGCCCAGGAGCTGGCTCCCTGGCGAGTCGGGGATAACAGCAAGCTGTCGAGCCAACCGTCGCCATTGACATCCGTGAGAACGGATTGGCCAAATGATTGCGCCCCATCGACGGCAACACTGTCCAACGAAAAACCCCAGGTACCGTCGGGAGCGAAGAACACTGCTTTCATCGTGCCATCGGCAGCTGTGCGAACGAGTTCTTGTCTCCGATCACCGTTGATATCGATCAGGCTGAATGTACCTGAGCCATCCCACCCCGGATTGCCGCGGTAGCCACCTCCTGTTATTCCAGTCGCGACAGTTACCTGTCCATCAATACCTCGATTCCAGCCTTCGGATTCGATCCAGATCAAATCCGCTTTACCGTCGCCGGTGACATCACCAATGAGCGGCAGGTGTGCGGATCCAAGGTCATTGCTGAAATCCTGGAGGCTGCCGAAACGACCATCATTTTGGCCGTATGCGATCTTGGCCCAGGTTGCCACACCTAGACCGGTCATCGGCATGACCACGCTATCTAGCAAACCGTCGCCGTTGACGTCAGCGAGGGTGAAATGACCGAACGTCGTCTCTCCTTTTTCCGTAATGCTGTCGAGAGCGAAATCAACCGAGCCATCATTTTTGAAGAACACCGCCTTCGACGACCCCGTGGTAGCCGTGAAGACCAGTTCCATATGGCCATCTCCATTGAGATCAGCAAGGGCATAGCTGCCGTCTCCGGTCCCGAAACTGAGATTGGTCTGAGACCAAGTTATGCCGGCAGCGCCATCGCCCACCCCGATGTTCATGGTCCGCAATCCGCTGCGCTGAATCACCAGGACCGCATCAGCCATACCGTCGCCGGTGATGTCCCCCCACAGGGTCTGACGAGATGGGTCCCATCCATTTGCCAAAATTGGATTTGAAAAATGCCCATCGACTTGACCAAAAGATACAATGGATGACGACCCGCTATCGCCGGCGTCCACGCGCTGGAAGAGTCGGTCAATGATTCCATCGCCGTTGATATCGACGAGCCAGGTTCGACCTAAAGTATCAACACCATTTATTTTCTGAGAATCGACAATCAGCCAAGTTTCACCATTGGTGCCAAAAAAGACAGCTTTCTTTACGCCGTCGATGGCGGTGAAAACCAATTCCTGGCGGCCATCTCCATTGACGTCGATGAGATCATAAATGCCGTCACCGGTGCCCAGGTTGAGACCGCCCTGCGTCCAGGTGATACCGGCGTTGCCATCGCCCTTTCCAATGTTGAAGGTGCGAAACCCACTGCGCTGGAACACCAGCACGACGTCTGCTTTTCCGTCACCAGTGATGTCGCTCCATAGTGTTTGGTGGTTGCTGCCCCAGCCATTCGCGAGCGAAGGTTCCGAGAATCGACCGTTGGTCTGTCCGAGGGAGACCAAACTCGCCTGTTGATTGTCACCGATATCGATACGTTCGAAAATACGATCAGCGACCCCATCACCATTCACGTCAACTGTAAAGGTTCGACCAAGGGTTTGCTTTCCATCCTGAATCTGCGAGTTGACGACCTGCCATGGTGTGCCATTGGCATCCATGAAAACGGCCTTCATCGTGCCATCGGTCGCAGTGAACACTAATTCGCTACGGCCGTCCCCGTTGATATCTGTAAGGGTATAAGTGCCGTCGCCCGTGCCCAGATTGATGTTTTGAGCACGCCATGTGATATTCCCAGCGCCATCGCCAGTCCCGAAAAAGAGTGTACGCGCACCACTGCGCTGAGCCACCAGCACGGCATCAACCTTACCATCGCCGCTGGTGTCGCCCCACAGGGTCAGATGCATCGGATCCCAGCCTTGGACCAGATAGGAAGGAGCAAAGGACCCATCGTTTTGACCGAGCGCGACAAGAGTCCCCTGAGGATTGTCATCGCCGACATCGACCCGTTGAAAAAGACGATCGGAAATACCGTCCCCGTTGATGTCCACCGTCCAATTCGTGCCCAGGGTGGATACTCCATCCTGTTTCCGGGAAGCAGCGACTACGACGGTATTGCCGCCGGCATCGTAGAAAGTGGCAGTCATCAAGCCATCCGCCGCCTTCGTGATCCGCTCCATGCGGCCATCACCATTGACATCGGAATAAATATCAAATCCGAAGGACTGCTGTGATCCGTTGCCAGAGATGTAGGTAAGTTCCGGCAATCCATCCGAGTTGCTATCGCCAAACCAGGCATGCCTGCCAGCGGCGAGATTAAGACGAATATCGATAATGATTCCGCCAAAAGAGTTTTCACCGGTTCCTAGGCGTTCGGTCATTCTGCCATCATTGCCAAGAGTGACGATGTCGGCGATTCCATCGCCAGAAACATCGATCACCCAGATCTGCCCGTCATCCATGGTGCCCCAGGTTGCCAAGGCCTCAATATCGTTACGACGTAGCCAGTTCGGGGTGGCGGAGTCACCTAGAGCTGTCCAGATCCGGCCCAAAGTATCGTATTGAACGAGATCAATCAATCCGTCTCGGTCGAGGTGTGCCTGCTGGCCTCGGCCATCTGAGCCATTGAGTTGCGATGATAAGAAAGAGCCTCTACCGTCATTGAACCAGGTAATGTTGCTGCCTCCGGGCAAGAGAACTCGGGCATCGGTCAATCCATCGCCATTAAGATCTGTCCGTTGGTCATAGGCCAGTTGATTTACCCAGGAATTTGACACTGAGTCGAGTCGGCTCATTTCGATATGACGTCCATTGCCGACTTGAAGCAAAATGGCACCGGAACCCATCACCTGCGCGTCTAAAGTCCCGTCTTCATTAAGATCCTTCAAGCCGCTGATGTCGACAAAACTTTCGTCTTCTTGGGCCAAGGCGAAGCGCATGCGCGACTGGTCGCCATAGAGATTAAGAACCAGATCCTTACGGCCATCGCCATCCAGATCGGCAGAGGGGTGCAGGCCCATGAGTGCGGCAACGGATCCGACATTGCCGGCAGCGAGACGGGCTTCGATGTCCCACAGCCGGAAACCAGAGTTGAAATTGCCGTCACCACGATTCATGAAATACCACTGAGCATTATCGAGGGTATCGCCATGTGTGGCGTCTTTGGGCTCGATCACTATGTCTGTGAGTCCATCGAGATCGATGTCCATGTAGCGGTCTTGCCAGCCGCGGAATGTCGTCCAAGGGACACCGGCCCAGGCCAACGAACCGTCACCGTTGACCCGGTACCCGGTCAGGTAGGGGGTCTTGAAGGATGAAGAATCGCCGCTGCCAAATGTGCCATCACCGTTGCCCCTGATAACATACAACTTGCCAGAATCTTCACGCCAGAGGAAATCGAGTTTGCCGTCACCAGTGAGATCGACATAACGATCTCGATAGGGATCCTCGTGATAAGTGGACCCAGGGATGTCTATAAAAAAGCTGCGAATCCACTGATCGCGTGCAACAACGTAAGTGCCATTTTCGTACATCCCCCAAGGACCATATCCACCACCGTCAAGATAGTTGGGCTCGTCTCTGTGAGTGGAATAATTTTCGTGACGGTAGTTGACTATGTGTTGGGTGTCTTCGCGAATGTAAACTGTGAAATTACCATCTCCATCAATTGATGGAGGTGATCCGTTGGGGGTAGCCACGAGACTACCAACTCCACCCACCGACCTGCCATTAGCTAGCCAGCCGAGCTCATCTACTAAACTATACTGACGCTTATCAGCAAAATTTCCACCAGTTATGGACGGACCCCCACTTGTTAGGCCCTCAGATGCCAGAAAGCTCATCCATTCTGGCGTTACGACAGTTGCATCATAACTATTGTCTCCAGAAATAAATGTTTGATATAAGCCAACAGATCGGAGATTCGTGCTGTCGAATGCCATTAAATCGCGCTGGCTGTTGATACCAGTGATAGAATATCTGCTGACTTCGGAAAACGAAACGACATCGTTAAATAAATAGGTTCGATTTCCGTCA
>JANYGY010000225.1 GCA_025362255.1 Planctomycetales bacterium | reverse complement strand
GGCGGCGACCCGCGCGCTCGTCTCGGGCAGCAGATTGACCCCGGTGCGTCCCGGGACGTTGTACAGCACCAGCGGCAGTTTGGTCGCTTCGCGCACGGCTTTGAAATGCTGGAACAGCCCTTCCTGGTTCGGTTTGTTGTAATACGGGGTGATCGTCAGGATCCCGTCGGCGCCGAGTTTTTCGGCGGCTTGGGCCAAGGACACCGCCTCGCGCGTCGCATTGGAGCCAGCGCCGGCGATCACCGGCACCCGGCCGCGCGCGGCCTGCACCACTTCGCCGATCACACGGTGCTGTTCATCGTGCTCGAAGGTCGCGCTTTCACCGGTAGTTCCGCACGGCACCAAGCCCTGCGTGCCTTGCTCGATGTGCCATTCGACCATCCGTTTCAACGCCGAAAAATCGACCTTGCCGTCAGCAAAGGGAGTGACGATGGCGACGATCGAACCGGCAAAGGGCATGGGAATGTTCCTGGTGAAGGAGTAAATCGTGCACTCCACGCGGCCGGGGGAAGGCCTGTTCGCCCGGTCGCGTGGATGGTCTTCAACGCAGCGCCGCCCGGGCTTGGGTTAGGTCGGCGTCGCCTGCGGCCACCGGCCGCAGGCGGCAGCCCCAGCGGAATCTGCCAGGCAGCAGACGGTACGGCGGATGGACATTGATCGTCCATCCGGTGTCGCCACCGACACCCATCATGAAGCCGTCGACATGCAGCCAGGTCAGGCCGTCGGCGCGCACCTGATCGTAATGCGTGGCGCTAGCGAGCTGTTCGAGCGCCACCGGCAAGGCCGAGAACGCGACCCGGGGCAATCCTTGCACCAGCAGGCCCTGACCTGCGGCATTACGCACTGCCAGCCAGCGCACGTCGGTGCGCGCGCCGCAGTCCTGGGGATAGAAATAATTGGTGAACAGGTCCTTCACCGAGCTGGCATAGCGGCCGACTGCTGCGCCGGCGGCCCGGTCCGGATAATTTTCATGTGGTCCGCGGCCCAGCCACGTGACCTCTGAAAAAGTCCCGGGCAACGCCAACCGCACGCCCACGCGCGCGAGCGAAGGCGTCGCCGCCTGCATGTGGAGCAGCTCATCCAGCACGATCTCGCCATCGCCGTAGATCAGGGCGATCGATTCGCGTTCGATCACCGCGCCGACCTTGTCCGGACTTCCGAGACTAGGTGCAGGCGCGCCGCGCAACGTCGTCGCGACGCGCAGGCGGACGCTGCCGTCGCTCAGCGGACTGGCTTCGATCAGGCGCACGGTCGAGGTCAGGCGATCGAGGCCGCAATCGGTCCAGGTGGTGGCGATGCCGTTGCGCGCATTGGCGTGATCGATGTCGGTCGGGGCGCGGAAGAAGCAGGGGGTCAACGGCGCCGCGAGTAGTTCTCCGGCAGCCGTCCGCCAGGAGGTCCACGCGCCGGTCGCCACGTCGATCACCAGGCGCATCGGGGTGGCGGGATCCGCGTTGGCGATCGTCACGCTGGTGGCGCTGCGTTCGATGGTCAGCGCGGGCAACCCGCGGTTTGGAGTCGCGACCGCAGCGGTCGTCGGCCACGGCAATGCGACTTGGAACGCGGTCACCTCATGGTCGGCCGCGGCCCACGGCGTCGCTGCGCCGAGCAGCACGCGGACCTCGAGGAACACCTCGCTGCCCGGGGGCAAAGGCTGCGCTGGGCCAACCGGAATCAGCAGTTCGCCATCAGCCCCGGGGGCGATCTCGGGACACGGAAGCGAGCCGCCGATGCGCTCGACGCCGTCGATCGCGACACGCCAGGAGAGCACCAGGCCGGCGGTGCTGCGCGCATGGAAACGATTGCGGATGCCCACGCGTCCGCTGGCCGCGTCGAGCGCCAACACGCGCACCGGCGCTTGCTGGCGCTTGAGTTCCCAGGCTCCGGGGTGCGGCACGAGGTCGTGGCCGACGATGCCGTTGAGGCACATGCGCTCGACGTTTTTTGGCTCGTGACGTGGCGTGCCATAGACCAGCCGGCCGTTCAACAGCAACGGCTTGTCCGCCCAGTCCCACATGAAACCGCCCTGGAATCTCGGCAGTTCTTCGACCAGATCCCAGAATTCATCGACGTTGCCGGTGCTGTTGCCTTTGCCGTAGGCGTATTCGCACATGATCATCGGCCGCGTGAGGTCGCGGGTGAGCTCGTCGCGGACCCACTTCAGATCGGCGTACATCGGGGTCATGATATCGGTCACGCTGGCGCCCGGATGGCCGCTTTCGTACTGCACCGTCCGCGTCGGATCCGTCGCCCGGATCCACGCCGCCATCGCCGCGTGATGCGGGCCGGTCGCGGATTCGTTGCCCAAGCTCCAGGAAATGATCGAGGCATGATTGCGGTCGCGCAGCACCATCCGCACCGCGCGTTCGAGAAAGGCGGTGGCCCAGGCGGGGTCCTTGGTCAGCAGCGCCATCGCCCCGTGGGTTTCGACATTGGTCTCGTCGATGACGTACATCCCGAGTTCATCGCACAGATCGTAAAACCGCACATCGTCGGGGTAATGGCAGGTGCGCACCGAATTGAAGTTGAGCTGCTTCATCGCCACCAGATCGGCGCGGATGTCGGCGACCGTCACCGCCCGGCCACGCGCCGGATTGAATTCGTGGCGGTTGACCCCACGCACCACCAGGCGGGTGCCGTTGAGCAGCAGCACGCCATCGCGGATCGTCAGCGAGCGGAAGCCGAAGCGGCACGATTCATGGTCGACCGCGGTGCCATTCGGCGCGATCAGGCTGAGGACGAGGGTGTACAGCGTCGGGGTCTCCGCGCTCCAGGTGCGGATGCCGGGGACGGTGGTCTCGCAAAACGCGGCAAAGGCCTCGGCGCGGGTATCGCCATACATCGGCGAGTTGGGCGAGATCGGCGCTTCGATCGGGAAGCCGGGCAACACCGTGCCAGCGGCGTCGAGCACGCGCATCGCGATGCGCCAGCCGTCGACGACGTAGGTCAGCAGGCCGTTGCTATCGATCGTCGCCACGTTGCGCAGCGGGCTCATCCAGGCGCGTACCATCAGCCGGCCATCGGCCTCGGCCTGCACCGTCCAATCGCGCAGATGCACCGGTGGCTTGGCGATCAGCCAGACATCGCGCTGAAGCCCTGACAGATGCCAATAGTCCTGCTTCTCCAGATAGCTGCCGGTGCAGAAACGCGGCACCACCACCGCAATCAGGTGTCTGCCCGGAGTCGCCTGGGCAGTGATGTCGAACTCGCTCGGCAGCTTGCTGTCTTCGCCATAGCCGACCAGCTGACCATCGACCCATACCTGAGCGGCGCCGTCGGCGGCTCCTAGATGCAACGCCAGCCGGCGGCCGGCCCACGCCGCCGGGACCTCGATCCAGCGGCGATAGACGCCGGTCGGATTCGCCAACGGAAGGTGCGGTGGATCAGCGTGGAACGGATATTCGAGATTGAGATAGATCGCTTCGTCGTAGCCGTGGAGCTGCCAATTGCTGGGCACCGGCATCGTCTTCCAGCCCGCGGAATCAGGCTTTTGGGCGTCAGAGATCTGGGTCGCCGTCGCCGGCACCGCATCCGGATTGGCGAACAGTTGAAACTGCCAATCGCCAGACAGGCACAGACGCCACGGGCTGGTCGGCGCCTGGGCGAGCGCGGCGGCGAGATCCGCATGCGCCTGCCACGGCGCGTGCATCAAGGTCCGCCCCAGGCCAGAGATTGCGGGGTCGGTCCAGGGTTGGTTCAGCATGGTTTTTCTAGGTATTTTTAGACGAGCAGATTCTTCATATCGCGCACGGCCTGCTGCATGCCGATCATCACCGCGCGGCTGACGATGCAGTGACCGATGTTCACTTCGCGCAGCGCCGGCAGGTGTTTGAGGTCACTGACGTTGGCGTACGTCAGCCCGTGCCCGGCATGCAGGCGGATGCCGATCGCGGCGGCGGCCTCGGCAGCGTTTTCGAGGCGGGCCAGTTCATGGCGCAGGCTTGGATCCTCGCGCCGGCCCCGGCACGAGGCCCAGGCATTGGCCCATGAGCCGGTGTGCAGTTCGACGGCGTCGGCGCCCAGCTGCTGCGCCAGTTTGATGGTCTCCGGATCCGGCTCGACGAACAGGCTGACCAGGATCCGGCGGGCGCGCAGCAGCTCGATGCAGCGGCACAAAATAGTGTCCTCGGCGCGAATCAGCAGACCGCCTTCGGTAGTGACTTCAGCGCGGTTTTCCGGCACCAGGCAGACCTGGTCGGGCACCAGATTGAGGGCCACCGCCAGGATCCCGCCGTCTTCGTGCGGCGCCATTTCGAGATTCAGCACGCCGCGCACCGTGCGCCGCAATTGTTTGACGTCGGTGTCCTGGATGTGCCGGCGATCGGCGCGCAGATGCACGGTGATCCCATCGGCGCCACCGAGTTCAGCGAGCACCGCTGCCGCGACCGGATCGGGTTCGACGGTGCGCCGGGCTTGGCGAATGGTCGCCACGTGATCGATGTTGACGCCGAGGTGGATCATGAGGACGCCGTGAAACCGAGGATGAAAAAGGCCTGCTCCCTGTCTTCCAGCTGACTTCAGCGTGATCCCAGGTGAGTGCAGGCGCAGCATTGCCGCGGCCTATCCTCTGGCAACCATGACCACCGCGCTGGCCTGCGGCCTGCCAACTCTCCCCTCGGTCGTATCTCCGCCCATGTCGCACACCCCGCCGCCCACCCACGCTGACATGCGCGCCTGCGTGCGTACCGAGCTGGCCGACCTGACCGCTCAGGGGCGATTGCGGGTACGACCGGTCATCGATTCGCCGGATGGGCGGGTGATCCAACTGCGCGCCGAAGGGGGACGCCGCAAACTGGTCAACTGGGCGTCAAACGATTACCTCGGCTGCGCCAATCGCCGGCCGGTGAAAAACGCCGCCAGTCGCGAACTGCGCCGCTTTGGCGCGGGTGCCGGCGCGGCGCGGCTGCTGGCCGGCGGGCTGGCCGTGCATCGCCGGCTAGAGCTGCGCCTGGCGCGCTGGTTGGGCACTGCCGATGCGTTGCTTACGACCACTGGTTTCCAGGCCAACCTCGCGGCGGTGGTCGCCCTTGCCGGCGATCCCGAAGACGTGGTTCTCCTCGATCGCGGCTGTCACGCGTCGACCTATGACGGGGCGCGATTGTCTGCCGGCACGCTGCTGCGGTTCCGCCATAACGATGTCGAGGACCTCGCGCGGCAACTGGAGCGCACCGCCGGTGCGCGGCGTCGGATCGTTTGCGTCGAAAGCGTCTATTCGATGGACGGCGATGAGGCCCCGGTTGCCGCCATCCATCACCTGTGCCGCGAACGCGGGGCGCTGCTGGTGGTCGACGAGGCCCACGCCCTGGGCGTGCTCGGCCCGGCCGGCCGTGGATTGTGCGCCGAAGCCGGAGTCGTGCCAGATCTGCTGATCGGCACCTGCGGCAAATCGTTCGGCTCCCAGGGCGGTTTTCTCGCTGGTGATCAGGAACTGATCGAGCTGGCGGTCAACCGCGCGCGCAGCTTCATCTATTCGACCGCGGCGGTGCCGGCGGCCATTGGCGCGGTGCTGGGCGCATTGGAGCTGCTTGAAGCCAATCCCGGCTGGCCGGCCGAGCTGTGCGCTCATGCGGTGGCTCTGCGCGCGGCGCTACGCACTGCCGGCTGGCAGGTGCCTGAAGGGCGCACGCCGATCATCCCGTTGATCGTCGGCAGCGAAGACGCCGCGCTCGCCCTGGCCTTAGCCCTGCGCGAGGCCGGGCATCACGCGCCGGCGATCCGTCCGCCGACCGTGCCCGAAGGCAGCTGCCGACTCCGCCTGACCCTGACCTTGGCGCATACCGAGGCCGATCGGCGGCGGTTGGTCGCCGCTTTGACGCTGCTCAAACCGGCTATTTGACCGCCGGGCGAAAACCGCGGATGACCGCTGGGTTGGTTTCCAGCCGCGCGGCGCCGATCAGATCCAAGCAATACGGCACCGCCGGGAATACCGCATCCAGGCATTCGCGGATGCTCTGGGGTCGACCCGGCAGGTTGATGATCAGGGTCGCGCCGCGGATGCCGGCAGTCTGCCGCGACAGGATTGCGGTCGGCACATAGGCCAACGAGGTCGCACGCATCAGTTCACCGAATCCGGGCAGCATTTTCGCGCACACCGCCGCGGTGGCCTCGGGCGTGACATCGCGCGGCGAAGGTCCAGTGCCGCCGGTGGTCACCACCAGATCGCAGACGACGCGGTCGCACAGATCCTCAAGCGTGCTGACGATGGTCGCGAAATCATCGGGAATCAGGCGGTATTCATCGCGCCACGGCGAAATCAGATACTCGCTCAAGGTCGCCCGGATGGCCGGCCCGCCGAGGTCGACATAGTCCGGCGAGGTGCCGGCACTGGCACGATCAGAGGTGACTACGATGCCTACGATGGCTCTACGGGTTGGTTCGGTGTCGGTCATGGTCGGCCATCTTGAACCTCGCCGATTCGCGCCAAGCGTTGACAGCGAATGCGGCGACCGTACGCACTTGCGCAACGACTAGAGGAGAGCTCATGGCCCTGGAAGAAGACATCATCAAGCTGCTCAAGAGCGAGGGCTTCAAGATGAACGAAGCGATTCGCGATGCCCTGGACGAGTTCCTCGACACGGTGAACGAAGAGAACGAAGACATGGACGACGACCTCGATGACGAGGGCGGCGGCGGCCAAGACGAAGACGACTAGACCTCGGTCAGTCGCCAAGCCTGTCCACAGCTTTCCCGGCTCGCGCGGTCGAAGCTGCCTTCGCGCACCAAGCAGGTGCCAGATCGAATCATCAAACCACCAGCAACCGGGGCCCTCAAGGCTCCGGTTGCTGTGTTTCCTGCGCATGGGCGTGGCAGTTGACTTCTGCAGTGGTGTAAACCGAGCAACACTTAGCTGATGTGCCCCTTACGTAGAAGTTACGAAACGGACCACCCGACCGGGACAGTGAATACTCAGCATCCAGCGGTAGCGGTCTTGTCCGGAGTTGGTGCACAAGCTATGCTAGCAGAATGGTGTACCTCGTTGTCGTTATAATAGTGCTGATGATTGCCTTGATAATCGCTGCGGTCATGGCGTCGGACCATGTTTCCAAGAGCAAGATACGGGAAGGCCTGCTAACAAAGCAAGTGAAGACCCTCGCTGAAGAACTGACAAGGAGGACGGGAGAATTATTCCAGGCCAACACGAACATCACCCGACTGACCAGTGATTTAAAAGCGCAAACGTTGGACTTGCAGAAAAGCCGTACGCATGCGGCATCACTGGCGAAATACCAGGCAATCGTTGACGTGGAGGGGAAGGCAGCAGAACTGC
>JANYGY010000138.1 GCA_025362255.1 Planctomycetales bacterium | reverse complement strand
ACTTGAGGATGTCGGGACTGGCCCTGCGCTGACTGCTGAGGAGATCGTGGCGGAGCGGCAGAAATTGTCTCATCCTGGGCCGATGCTGCGGGCAGTGAAAGAAGCTTTTGCCCGCTGTCTCAATCTCCAGCAGGGGACATCCGGCCACGTCTGGGAATCTCGCTATCACGATGTAGCCTTGCTCGACGCCGGGGGCGTGCTGGCCTGCCAGGTGTATGTCGACCTCAACCCGTTTCGCGCAAACTTGGTTGAGGATCCTGCCCTGAGTGTGTTCTGTTCGGCCCGTCATCGTCGGGCCGTCGATGTTGGCGCTGCTGACGCCGCATTGGCTGCACACCTGCCCCGGAACCTAGATCACCCGCTGCTCGACCGTCGTGGTCGCCCGTGCGGGACGTGGTCATGGAGCGACAAGCAATTGGCCGATCTGACCTTGGCGACGGCGCAGATGATCCGTCCTGGGATCGGCCGTTTACCGACTTGGGCCGCAGACCTTTTGCCGCGACTGGGCGTGCAGGTTGACCGCTGGACCGACTGTCAGGGTCGCGGGGGCCTCATGAGCGGGAATGTGTTGGCGGCCTACGCCACCCGGTCGGCGCTGCCGGGAGTGCGCATGCCGAGCGATAAATCTGGGCTTTTTGGAGTAGTGGCGGGTTAAATGTAAAACAAGGTGGTGTGTCCCCTTTAGAAAAAAATTTAGTCTTTTCGGGCATGTTAAGGGTGAGATGTAAATTTAGTGGTTGGTTTCGAGGGTGGGGATGTGGGAACGGTGAGGGGGTGGTGTTGTTACTCGTTTGGCGGTCGAGCTGGGGCCCGATTCTCCCTGGGTTGAGTCGCATAATTGCAGGGGGTTTGAGGGCAGGTGGGTGGCAGGTCGGGCTTCGCCCTTCATCGGCTGGCCGGCGGCGTAGGTTTTCACGGTGCTTACCAATCTTACTGTTCCTTCCACCGCTAGCGGCGTCCGTCTCGATGTCTGGCTGACCGATGCGCTTGACGGCTGCACGCGCAGCTTGGTCGCGCGGCTGATCAAGCAGGGGCTGTGCGCGGTGACTTCGCCGAGCGGGGCGCGGCTCAAGCCGAAGGCGGGGTATTTTCTCGACGGCGGTGAACAGGTGGCGTTGGAGATTCCCGAGATCGAGCCGATGGAGGCGATGCCCGAGGACATTCCGCTGACCGTACTGCACGAGGACGAGCGGTATCTGGTGATCGACAAGCCCGCGGGAATGGTGGTGCATCCGGCGATCGGGCATCTGCGCGGGACCTTGGTCAATGCGCTGCTGGGCCGTTACGGCACGCGCATCGCCTCGGGTGAAGGCTGGCGCCCGGGGATCATCCATCGTCTCGATGCTGAAACTTCAGGGGTGATCGTCGTCGCGCGCGATGACGAGGCGCTGCGCTTTGCGCAAGATGCCTTCAAGGAGCGCACGGTGAAAAAGCGATATCTGGCGTTGGTCGCGGGCGAACCGAAAGCTGATTTTTTTGATCACAGCGGCGCCATCGGGCGGCATGCCCGCGATTTCCGCAAACGCGCGGTCCGCGAGCTGGGTGAAGGCGATGCCAAGGAAGCCTACACCAGTTTCCTGGTCCACTCGCGGGGCCGCGGTTTTGCCGCGGTCGAGGCCCGGCCGCGCACCGGGCGCACCCATCAGATCCGCGTGCACCTTGCAGCGCTCGGTCATCCGGTGCTTGCCGATGTGGTCTATGGCCGTTCGCGCACGTGGCCGGTGAATCCACCGGCGGGCAGCTCGGCGCCGGTGTTGTCGCGGCAGGCGCTGCATGCGTGGACCTTGGAGCTGCCGCATCCGGACGGCAGCATATTGAATGTCACTGCGCCGATTCCTGCCGACCTGCATCCGTGGGTCGCGGCGGATCTGGTGCCGAAACCACGTTGAGCCAGGATCTGGCCATGACCCCGCCCAGCGGTTTCGATGCCGAGCCCACCCCGGATGCACCCGACGCCGCCAGCGATCGCGCGTTGCGGCCCAAACGGTTGGCCGATTTCACCGGCCAGATCCCGGTGACCCACAATCTCAGTTTGGCGGTCGAGGCGGCGCAGCTGCGCAAAGAGCAGCTCGATCACGTGCTGCTCGCTGGGCCGCCGGGATTGGGCAAGACCACCCTGGCGCACATCCTGGCCGCCGAGATGGGCGCAGAGATCAAGGAAACCTCGGGGCCGATGCTCGAAAAACCCGGCGATCTCGCGGGCATGCTGTCGGCGTTGACTCCTGGTGCGGTGTTGTTCATCGATGAGATCCACAGCCTCAAACGCGTCGTCGAAGAATACCTCTACAGTGCGATGGAGGATTTCCGCATCACCATCCAACTTGGTGAGGGCGCTTCGACTCAAGTCCTCACGCTCAATCTGCCGCCGTTCACTCTGGTTGGCGCGACCACCCGCGAAGGTCAGCTGAGCGCGCCCTTCAGATCCCGGTTCGGCATCCGCGAACGGCTCGACCTCTACAGCGCGGCTGAGCTGACTACGATCCTGACGCGCAGCGCGAAATTGTTGAACGTCGAAGCCGACGCCGAGGGCTTAGCGACGATCGCCACGCGCAGCCGAGGTACCGCGCGTTACGCCAACAACCACCTGCGCCACATCCGCGATCTGGCGCAAGTGCGTTACCGCAATCGCATCACGGCGGCAGTCGCCGAAGAAGGTCTGACCCATCTGGGAATCGATCACGCCGGTTTGACCGAACTCGATCGCCGGATCCTGCACTGCCTGGCGCGCGCTCGGCGCAGTGTCGGCCTCAAGACCATCGCGACCACGGTCGGTGAGGAAGAGCGCACGATCGAGGACGTCTACGAGCCGTTCCTGATTCAGGGCGGATATCTGCTGAAGACTCCGACGGGTCGCCAGATCACTCACCTCGGCTATCGCCATCTCGGCCTGAAGGTCGAGCTCGACGAGCAGCGCACGATTTTCTAAGCCGACCTCTCAATCAACTTTTGAACGATGCCGGCCCATTTGCCGCATCACCCGCGAACGAAAAACTGGCACCTCATGGATTATCCCTTCATTCCCCGCAACACCGTCGATCTCGAAGACGGGATGTATTGGGATATTTTCCAGGATGGAAAATTCGGCTTCGCGGTGATCATCGGCCGCTGGAACCGGGTCGGCGTGCTCGCCGGGATCCTCACTTTGATCAAACAGAACAACACCATCAGCCCGGAAGATGAACTGACGGTGTTCGAGACCGGCTATGTCGATCTCAAGTCGATCTCCTACTGCATGGGCATGATCCGCGGCCAAGTCACCGTCAGCACCGAAGGCCTGATCATCACCAATCGCACCCTGACTTTCGCCGAACCCCGGGCGATCGTGAAAAAAGCGATGAAGGCGAACTTCTCGAAAAAACGCAGGACCCTCCGTGAGGCGCGCGAGGGACTTTAGAAAAGACAGGGGAGGAACAGGAGGGGAACAGGAGAGGAACAGGAAAGGAACAGGAGAGGAACAGGAGGGGAACAGGAGGGGAACAGGAGAGGAACAGGAGATCGCAGAGGGACGCAGAGGGCGCTGAGACTTTTTTGTGAGGTGGCTTGAAGCGGGGGTGATGTCGACTGTGCCCTGCCGATCCCTTGAAAAATGATCTCACCCTGCGC
>JANYGY010000114.1 GCA_025362255.1 Planctomycetales bacterium | reverse complement strand
CCGTGGTTGACGAAGCCGACTCGGTGCTGATCGATGAAGCGCGTACGCCGCTGATCATCAGCGGCCCGGCGATGGGTCGCAAGGAACTGTACGAAAAGGCTGGCGAAGTCGCTGCAGCGCTGATCGCCGGCGAGGATTACGAAGTCGATATCAAGGATCGCCACGTGACCTTGACCGAAGCCGGCATGGACAAGGCCGCGAGCCTTTTCGGAGTGCCGAATCTGTACGACTCCGAGAACATGCATATGCCGCATTTTCTCGACAATGCACTGAAAGCCAAAGAGCTGTACACCCGCGACAAGGAATACCTCGTCGGCAATGATCAGGTCAAGATCGTCGATGAGCACACCGGCCGCGTGATGGAAGGCCGGCGCTGGTCCGACGGCCTGCATCAAGCGATCGAAGCCAAAGAAGGCGTGCAGGTTCAGGAAGAGAATCAGACCTACGCCACGATCACCCTGCAGAATTTCTTCCGCCTGTACGACAAGCTCGCCGGCATGACCGGCACGGCGATGACCGAGGCCAACGAGCTGAATGCGATCTACAAACTCGATGTGGTCGCGATTCCGCCCAATCGGCCGGTCGCCCGGGCGGATCATCAAGACCTGATTTTCGGCTCTGAGCCGGAAAAGTTCAACGCGCTGGTCGATGAAGTCGAAGACCTGCACGCCATCGGCCAACCGGTGCTGGTCGGCACGATCTCGGTCGAGGTCAGCGAACGGCTGTCCGAGCAATTCACCCGCAAAGGCATTCCGCACAATGTGCTGAATGCCCGCCAGCATCAGCGCGAAGCCGAAATCGTCGCCAGCGCAGGGCATTTCGGCGGCGTCACCATCGCCACCAACATGGCTGGACGCGGTACCGACATCGTGCTCGGCAAAACCAACTTCGCCAAAGCCCTCACCCATTGGCAGAGCACCGGCATCGCGCCGAAGAAACTGACCCACGACAGTGTCGAACTCGATGACGCGATCATCGGCATGTGGTCGAATCGTTTCCTCGATCCGACGGTGCTTCTGAAACTCAAAGATCAGTCGACCAGCGGCAAGTTGGCCGCGATCAACAAAGAACGCAAATTGCGCGGATTGCATCCATTGCCGTTGCCGTCGACCCTGGTTGGTGGCGTCGATGTCCGCGCGCTTGGCGGCCTGCGGATCGTCGGCACCGAACGCCACGACTCCCGGCGCATCGACAACCAACTGCGCGGCCGCAGCGGCCGTCAGGGCGACCCGGGTTCGTCACGTTTCTACCTGTCGCTCGACGATGACCTAATGAAGCGCTTCGCCCGTGACGGCGTGGCCAAGATGATGCGCTATCTCGGGCTCAAGGACGGGATTCCGATCGAGCACACGATGGTCAGCAACGCCATCGAAAAGGCGCAGAAGAAAGTCGAAGAGTACCATTACGGGATCCGCAAGAATCTGCTCGAATACGACCAGGTGATGAACAATCAGCGGTCGGTGATCTACAAGCAACGTCAGGCGATCCTCGAAGGTCGCGACCTGGAACAGACGTTAGTCACTTTCTATCGCGACGGACTTGACGATCTGGTGCAGAAGTCAGCCGATGGCGGCGTGCGCGGACCTGAACTGGCCACGGCGATCAGCGAAGCATTCCACAGTGAACTGGGTCTGGCCAAGCCGCTGCCTGCCGATCTGCCGGTCAAAGATGGCGGCGACGCAGTGCTTGGATTCCTCTTTCCCCAGGTCGAAAAAGGCATCGCTGAGCGCAAGGTCGAGATGGGTGAGATGTTCGACACCGTCCTGCGTTTCATCCTTCTCGACACCATCGACAAGCGCTGGAAGGACCATCTCTATGCGATGGATCATCTGCGCCACGCGATCGGTCTCGAAGCTTACGCCCAAAAGGATCCGCGCCTGCGCTACAAGGAAGAAGGCTTCCGCTTGTTCCAGCAGATGAACGGTTTGATCCGCCAGGATGTCCTGCGGGTGTTTTTCCGCCTGCAGCTGCAAGTCCAGCCACCCGCCGACGAAGACGCGACCAACACCAAGGCCGAATTCGCCGCAGGCGGTTTTGTGCAAGCTAGCGGCGCCCTGCCCGCTGGCGGCCCGAAAATCACCTCAAGCGATGCCGAGGCCGGCGCGCGCCCCAAGCCAGGGCCAACCGATCCCTGCCCCTGCGGCAGCGGCGCCGCCTATCGCCACTGCCACGGTCGCTGAAAACGACCGTTGGCGCCTGTCACTTTAACGAAGTGCCACGCCAGCCCCCCCCTGGGACCGCCAGTTTTCAACCGGCTCGCGATTTGTTCAAACCAGTTTTCAACCGGCTCGCGATTTGTTCGAGCCGGTTGAAAACCGGCGGTCCCAGGCTGCGAACTCTTGTTCCGCCATTTTGCAGCTCAGGCGATAAGGTCTTCGCGGACGATTCCGCGATAGCTCTCGTAACGGCTTTGCGCGAGGCGGCCGTCGGCGACCGCGGTTTGCACCGCGCAATCCGGCTCATGCAGATGGCTGCAATCGGCGAAATGACAGAGGTGATGCAAAGCGGCGAGATCGGGAAATAGCAGCGCCACGTCGACTGGGGTGAGCCCACTGATCGCACACTCGCGAACCCCCGGGGTATCGATCAGCCGGCCGCCCTCGGGCAACGCGTAGCTGCGCGCGGCGGTGGTGGTGTGACGGCCGTGGCCCTCATCGGCGACCACCCCGGTGCGCACCGCAAAGCGCGGGAACAGCGCATTGACCAACGAGGATTTGCCGACGCCGCTCTGCCCGGCGAAGACACAACTCAAGCCATGCAAGCGAGTACGCAGATCGTCGATGCTTTGCCCGCCGTGGATCGCCGTGGTCACCGCGACGTCGATGCCAAGACCGGTGTACAATGCCAATGCTGCCGCGGCGTCGCCGAGATCGGCTTTATTGAGGACGACCAGCGCGGGGATGTCGTTCATCGCGGCGATCAGCAGATAGCGGTCGATCAGGCCGAATTTCAATTCGGGGTCGCGCACTGCCGAGACGATCACCAAGCGGTCGATATT
Source organism: Planctomycetales bacterium (assembly GCA_025362255.1). GTDB lineage: Bacteria > Planctomycetota > UBA11346 > UBA11346 > UBA11346 > CAIUVD01. Next base: position 5,166 of record JANYGY010000114.1, on the reverse strand, counting down.
GGCGGCGAAGATATGGATCAGGGAGCGGTTGTGACTATCGGTGCGCGCCAGCTGATTGCGCCGGGGTGCGACGCTGGTGATCACCGGATCGGTGGTGCGATCGACCTGGACGCAGTCGCCGACACACAGGGGATTCTTGACCCCTGAGACCTGCTTCTTCAAGACCTGGCGCACCGTGCACAGCATTTCAGCTTGATCGGCATCCAACCGCACCAGCACGTCCTTGCCGAGGAATCCGCTGATCTCGCCCGGATCGCCTATTGCTGCCGGGCGGCTGATTGCGGCCAGGCGATTGAACTTCGCCAGCAGATGTTCGCCGGCGTGGCTGTTGCGCTGGCTGGTGCCATTGCGATCGGTGAAGGTCTCATCATCGGCACGCTGCAACCAGCCGGTGACGCGGGTGGCATCCTGCGCATGCGCGCGGCGCAGGCGCCCAAGGCCGTGTCGGGGATTGTGGGCGCCGACGCCTTTGTATTTCGACTGATGATTATCAACCATGAGTGGCGGCCACCAAACCGCCGAAAGGCCTCATTTGCCCGCGGATTCCAAGACGCCAATGGCACCCTGGAAAGGCACCGCGTCAGCCTTCAGGATCAGCGTGGCGACCGCTTGCAGATCCTTGGCGCTCAATTTGTTCCACCGCAGATAGACCGCCCCGCCGGCAATCTCCTTGAGTTCGAGTCCGTTTTCGAGGTTGGCGCCAACGATGTCCGGGTCGGTGAATCCGGCGAGGACCCCGTGATAGCGAACTTTTTGCACCGCTTCGACCCGGGTGCCGATGAGTCCGGCGAGATCAGTGAGTTTTTTCGCCGCCTCGGCATAGGAGTCGACCTTGACCGCTGCCGGAGTGCCTTCGAGGCCCTTGCGCTGGGCCCGCACCAGTTCGCCAAGGCCGGTGAAATTCCACGCAACCAACAGCTTGCCGGCCTGGGTCGCGACGGCGTTGACCGAGGCTGCGCGTTCAGCTTCGACGTCGCGCACCGCCTTGGCGATCTCTTGTTCTTGGGGGGTATTCAGCCACGCCGGGGGTAAGCCGTCGCGAAGCGCTTTGAGCGCGACCAGATCTTTGCGCGTGGCCAGCGCGCGCACCTGCTCGCCAAGCCAGGTGACATAATCGGCCTTGGACTTCTGGACGCCTTTGACGGTGTCGGCAAAGCGATCCTTCAGCGCGGGATCATTCTTGCCCTTGAAGGCTTCGAGGCGTTGTTCGGCGAGATCGTAATTATGTTCGTCGACCAGCTTGTTCGCCTCATCCTGCACCGTGGCGAAAGCGTCTTGGACTTGATCGACTTGGCGACGACGGATCACCGCCTCGATGCGTTCACCCAAGGCGCCACGTTTGGCCAGCAGCTGGGCGGTTAGACCTTCGGTCGGAATGTCGGCCAGCATCTTGCGCACATCGATGTTCTTGAGCTGATCGGCCGGTTTGCCGAGCTCACGATCGAGATCGGTGAGCTGGCCGGCTACACGCGCCAGATCGGGTCCCGCAGGCAGCACCGGCGTCTGGGCCGGAGGTTCATCGGTCGTCGGGGACGCGGCATTTGCCGTGGAATTGCCCGCAGTACCGGCCACGGCGAGTGCCGGTGGGGTTGGGGAACGCATGGCGATGACCAGGGCGGCGACCAGGGCGGCGACGATGAGCAGGGCGATCAGCATGCGCGGAATGCGGTGCTTCGGCTTCGGGATGTGGACCTGACCGCTCTCTTCGGGAGTGAGATCCGCCGGCTCGTCTTTGCCCGGCTTGACGCCTTGGGCGTACCGCCGCAACAGCACGGTTTCGCTGCCCGCCCGATCCTTCGAAAAGCCTTTGCCGGCGAGAATGCGATCGATTTCCTCCTCGATCGCCTTGGCGGTCTGAAAACGGTCGTCAGGATTTTTGACCAGCATCTTTTCGACCAGCGCAACGACATCCGCGGGAACCAGCGGATTGAGATCCTTGAGTGAGGGAATCGGCTCCATCACGTGGGCTTTGAGCACCTCGGTGGGGGTGTTGCCGTGGAATGGCGTCTTGCCCGACAGCAGATGAAACAACGTAGCGCCTAGCGAATACAGATCGATGCGGTGATCGACTTTTTTACCCAGGGCAGCTTCGGGGGCCATGTAGTGCGGCGTGCCCATGATCTTTTTGGGACCATCGTCAGCGGCGATCTCATCGAAGGTCTTGCTGATGCCGAGATCGGCTAGCTTCACCACCTCATTCAAGCCGACCATGATATTGTCGGGCTTGATGTCCTGATGAATCAAGCGGTGGGCATGGGCATAATCCAGCGCCCGTGCGACTTGACGGGTGATTTCAAGCGCCGGTTCGACCTCGAGCTGACCATGCCCTTTGAGCATCTGCATGCAGGTCGGGCCATCGACATATTCCATCGAGAAGAATTGGATCTCATTCTCGGAGCCGACGTCGTGGACCTGGATGATGTTCTGATGATTGAGCTTGCCGGCAGCGCGGGCCTCGTTGATGAACTGCTCGACCCACTTGGTCTTCTGGCCGTACTTCGGGCTCAGGATTTTCAGCGCGACTTCGCGCGCCATCGATCGTTGCTGCGCCTTGTAGACGATGCCCATACCCCCTTCGCCAAGCTTTTCATGCAGTTCGTACTTGGTCACTAGATCCTTCAGCTCGACATCGCCCGGCTCTTTGACGAACAGGAACTCGACCTCGCCGACCCGGATGCGATCGCCGAAGGCGAGTAGCCGCTCGCCGACTTTCTTGCCATTCAGCTGGGTGCCATTGCGCGATCCGAGGTCGACCAAGCTGTACAACCGGCCATCCCGGCGCACCTGACAATGGGCGCGCGAGGCCATGTTGTCGACGATCTGGACATCGGCATTCGACTGTCGGCCCATGCCGGTGAGATCCTTCGTCAGCGGGATCTCGCGGCCGGCGGTGGGACCTGATTGAGCGACCAGTTTAGCCATGTGAGCAAGGATCCCGATCGGGGGTACGTGAGCGCTTTTTAGGTTATCGGAAAAGCCCGTCACGGCAATCCGGCCTGCGGCGTTGATGGAGGCTATCCCGCGCCACGGTCCCGGAGGAAGAGCTCACCCCAGGAAACGTTGAGTGCCATGCACACCCGGATAGCGTCCGCCCATGATGCTGTCCCCGACTTGCGATCTCGTGGTGCTCACGGGGGAGCCATCGGGTGACGCCTACGGGGCGGCGATCGTCGAAGGGCTGCGTGCGACCCGCCCAGAGCTGGTGTGCGCGGCGATGGGTGGAGAGCACCTGCGCGCCGCCGGGGCCGAGATCGAGCAGCCGATCGATGGCTTGGCGGTGATGGGTCTGGGTCCGGTCTTGGCCCGCCTGCCTGAATTCATCCGCCTGGGCCTGCGCCTTGAGCGGATGGTCCGCGCCCGGCGGCCGAAGGTCATCCTGACCATCGACTATCCCGGCTTGAATATGCGACTGCTGCGCCGACTTCAGGATCTGCGCCAAGATGGCACGCGTTTCATCCATCTCGTCGCCCCGCAAGTGTGGGCCTGGAAGCCGCGCCGGACCAAACCGATCGCGCGCACCGTCGACCGCTTGCTGTGCTTCTTCCCGTTCGAGCCGCCGTTATTCAACCGTTTTGCCGAGCGTTACGATTTTCGCGCCGATTTCATCGGTCACCCGCTGATCGATCTGGTGCGCGAAGTGGACACCAGCACGCTCGACCGGGAACAGGGCTGGGCTGCCGATGATCCGGTGCTGCTGCTTGCTCCGGGCAGTCGCCAGCGCGAAGTCGCCACGCTTTTGCCGATCTTTCATCAAGCGGCCGAAATGGCCCTGCCGTTGCTGGAAAAGTTAAGCGGCCGCCCGGTGCGGATCGCGGTCGCCAAGGTCTCTGAACTGCCGCATGAGCTTTACCGCAGATCGACCCACTTTCCTCTGATCCAAGGTCGCTTTCGCGAGCTGTGCGCGCGCGCGCGCTGCGGACTGATCGCCTCTGGCACCGCGACTCTGGAAGCCGCGCTGTCCGGCCTGCCGCATGTCATCGCCTATCGTACCGACCGGTTGACTGCCGCGGTCGCCAAACGCGTGCTGCTGACCGATCATGTCGGTCTGCCCAACATCGTCGCCAACCAGCGGATTCTTCCTGAAGTCCTGCAGGATCAGCTCAGCCCGCAGCGCTTGGCGCATCATCTGCTGAGGCAATGGAGTGAGGGACCGGTGCGGGCGGCGGTCACCGCTGGGCTGGCGCTCACCCGTGAACGGCTGGGTGCCGGGGGCGCGATCGGCCGGATCACCCGGATCATCGATGCTGAACTCGATCGTGGTCTGCGTCGCAACACCCACGGCATGCGTTCACATACGGAGATGGCCTGATGCTTTCGATGACCGGATTCGGCGCCGGCCGGGCTAGCGATGCACGCGGCGAAGTACGGGTGGCCCTCAGCGCGGTGAACAATCGCGGCTGGCAGGTGCAGCTGCGCAGTGAACTCGGCGACGTCGCGCTTGAGGACGAACTTAAAACGACCCTGCGCACCGCCCTGATCCGCGGCTCGATCACGGCGCAGATCACCGTCTTTGCGCCGGTCCAAGGTACCGTCGCCCCCATCGATCGCGCCGCGGTGCGCGCCGCGTGGCACGAACTTGCCGACCTCGCCCGCGAGTTGGGCGCAGACGCGCCCGCTCTCGAACACGTCGCGCGATTGCTGCCAGCTCGTCATTCGGTGGTCGCGTGGGGCGACCTGGCGCGCACCGCCGTCAGCGAGGCCGTGACCGCATTGAATCACGCCCGCGCCACCGAGGGCTCTGCTTTGTTCGCGGCCTTGCGCACCCACGCGCTGACCTTGCGCACGCTGCATGCCCGCTTGAGCCAACGCGCCGGTGAGCGCCTGCCGCTGTATCGTGAACAATTACTCAAACGCCTGGCCGATATCCTCGCGGGGCAGACCGCCATCACTCCAGAACACATCGTCCGCGAATTGGCGATCTACGCCGAACGCATCGACATCACCGAAGAATTGGTGCGCCTGGCAGCACACCTCGATGCCCTGGATGGGTTGCTTGCCGGCAGCGGTGAAACGGGGCGGAAACTTGATTTCTTGGCCCAAGAAATCGGCCGCGAAATCAATACCACCGGGGCCAAGGCCAACGATGTCGCCCTGACCGCGCTGGTCCTCGATGCCAAGCTCGCGCTCGATCAGCTCAAGGAGCAGGCGGCGAATGTCGCCTGAGTC
>JANYGY010000109.1 GCA_025362255.1 Planctomycetales bacterium | reverse complement strand
CCTAATTATTGTATAAAATGGAACACATGTCTGACCCATTGCTTCCTAAAACCGTGAAGAATATTTTCATACCCGGGCGATTTCCAGACTTACGTCCTCAAGGACATTGACCGCTAAAATTTTGGAAACCGACGGGAAATCAGCAATAAAGTCATCAAGGGTCAACCCATCTTCAATGTATTCAAATATGCCATCGATAGGTACTCTGGTTCCCAGAAAAACCGGACGACCGCCCATTATCTCTGAATTGACTGTTATATAATTGCTGCTTTTCATGGGTTTTTTGTACCGATTTTTCGGGTAAATGTCAACCACCCGCAAGCATCGAGAATTATAAATTTTGATATTTGAAAGTGATCAACCTGGAGCTTTCGGGTCCCACCGTCGTTATTTCCTCATTGCCTCAGCGAGGTCACCCGGCCGCAGAGCGACGCCGGTGATCCGCCGCTTGGGGCCGAGCATTACGGTGAAGCCATCAAAGGGAGGTTTCCACGTCTCGTTCAAGCTTCGCGCTTCGTCGACGCTGCGCGCCAGGATCACGGTCAGCGGGACGTCTGAGGATGACGCCGCCGGCTGCTCGTGCAGGTCGTCGCGGATCCGGCGCGGGGCGCCGTCGCCGATCACCAGCACCAGGCGGCAATCTGGTTTGTTCAGGCTCGCCAGGGCGCTGCGGTAGCGCTGCACGGTAAATGCGGCCTGATCATTCCACACGGCGAGCAGCAGGAACAGCACGTGGCCTTCCTCGGCGGTCGCCGGATCGACCAGGACGCCGTCCAGGTCGAGGCCGCCACTGATCTCGATCGTGCCCCCGATGCGTTCGTGCCAGCGCACGAGGTCGAGCAGAAAACCGAATTCGGGAACATCGCCAATCAATTGTTCGGCTTTGCTGCGCGCGGTGATCAGCCGTCCTTCGCGCAATTGATGCTGCACCCGCAGCGCCCGCCCGGCCTGTTTGAGGATCGGCTTCTCCAGGCCATCAAGACGATCGAGGGCGGCATCGACGCGATTGCCGGCATCATCGAAATTGAAGCGCCACTGCGCCTGGATGTAGACCGCCTTATTTTCGAATCGGGTGCCGGCGCAGCGCACCACTGCCTGATCCACGCGCGGGCCAAGCGCACGCTGGCGTTCAAGGGCGATCGCCGGCGGCAGGGCGCGCGCGCTGTCGAGTGCCCGATCGAGATCGTTGATCGTGGTCTCGGCATCGCGCGAATTGGCATCGGCCGGCAGCGGATCCAAGCCGTTGGCGGGGGCCGCAGCAGGCCTGGGCTCACCACAGCTGCCCAGTCCGATGAGCGTCAGAGCGAGCACGGCAGTGGTCTTCAAGAAAAAAAACGGCTGGCGCATGGGTGGCAGTGTGCGCTTGGCGGAGCACGCGCCATGCTCTCCGCTTGGCTGTGGTCCGCGGCGGCCGAGCATCCGAGCCATGGCCAGCACGCGGATCAAATTGTGCGGCTTCACCCGGGTCGAAGACATCGCGCTCGCGGTCGCTGCCGGGGTCGATGCGATCGGGCTGAATTTCGCGCGCGGTCCGCGCAAGATCAGCGCTGAGCAGGGCGCTGTGCTCGCTCGCGCCATCCCGCCCATGGTCCAAGCGGTGGCGTTGTTCGTCGACGCCGGCGAAGACGAGATCCGACGCGTCTTCGCCCTCACCCGCTGCACCGCGGTGCAGCTTCACGGTGACGAACCGCCCGCGTTGGCCGAACGCCTGCGTCGGGATATGCCGGTGATCAAAGCGGCTCGCATCGCCGATGCGGCCGATCTTGCGCGGTTGCGTGGCTACCCCGCGGATGCCTTTCTGCTCGACGCGTGGGTGCCCGGGGCCCACGGTGGCACCGGCCATGCCTGGGATCATGGGCTGCTCGCCGGCGTCGATCTGGGGGCGCCGCTGATCCTCGCCGGCGGCTTGAATCCGACCACGGTGGCGGCGGCGATTGCGCGGGTGCAGCCATTTGCGGTCGATGCTGCAAGTGGCGTCGAAAGCGCTCCGGGCCTCAAGGATGGCGCGCTCATCCGCGCTTTCGTCGCGGCTGTGCATTCCGCCTAGGTCCAGGACGAACGCCCAGGACTGGCAACCCGCCTGCCTGCCGCGACAACCCGGCCCATGACCGAGCCCCGCCGATCCGCGACCGATGTCGATGATTTTGCCACCGTCGATCTGATCAACGAGGCCCGTCGCCCGATCCTCATCGCCCGCCATCGCGAGCTGGTGACCGAGATGGAGCAGACCTTGTCCGAAGCCTTCGTGGTCGGCGAAGGCGAGGGCAAACGCTTCAAGGCGATGATCGAGGAGCTGGCCAGCGAGAGCGAGACGAAACGCATCCAGCGCACGCTCAAGCTGCTGATCGAGGACGAACATTACCGCGAGTCGACGCTGCAGCAGGCGCTCACCGATTACCTCTGCCTGATGCGGGAAGACGGCAACGTCGAAGTCGCCGCGTTGCAGATGCATGCCATCGGCGTCTATCGGGCGGTGCGCGCGCTGGTGGTCGCGCGTCAGCACGACGCGCCGACCTTGGATGAAGTGCGCGAGATGTCGATGACCGGCCTGGGCACGCTGCTCGAACCGCAGACGGCGGTCTTCGGCCGGGTCGGCGCCTCGCAGGTCTACACCCGGTCATTCATCGAACGCACGCTCAAGACGATCAAGCACCTGCGCCAGGGCGATCGCCCGGATACCACCTGGCATGACGAGGATTCGGCGGCGGCGGTGACCCGCGAGGACGAAGAGCAGGTGCGCCAGATGCCCGAGGCCGAGCGCGCCCAGGCGTTGGCCTTCCTGATCCGCGACCGCATCCGCAGCCGCTTCTATCGCGCAGTTTTCCTTGAATACCTGTCGGCCGATCTGCTTGAGCCGAGTGAGGTCGAAAACCATCCGACGGTCTTGTCGTGGCTGCAAAGCCTGGCCGACACCCCGCATCTGTATCCGTTTCTGCAAGGTCAGCCCGATCGTCAGAAATTATTCCGGATCGCCCGCCTGACCCAGAAAGTCGTGCAGCTGTACGAGATCTATGCGCGCGTCGGCTTGGCCGAAATGGACCCTCGGCACCACGCCTCGCTGCATGGCAAGACCACCCGCGAACGCCTGGTCCATTTGGCGCGGATCCATTATCCGCCGATCACCCTCAGCCCGGATCTGACGCTCGCCGCGTTGCTGTGCCCCTTCGCCGCCTTTGTCCAGTTCGTCCAGAATCACGCCCAGGCCAGCGATTTCGTGCTGCCACCGGATCCCAAGCGCTGATCCATCCCTGCGGTGTGCAGGGACAAAGCCGGCAGCGAATTCCCATCTGTTTCGTATCATATCTCAGAGGATGCCCCCCCTATGCGCCCCACTCGCCTCACTCGCCTCACTCTATCTTCCGCATTATTCCTCCTCGCTGCCGGCGCCCCGGCGCTGTTGCCAGCGTTGGAGACCCCGCTGATCCTGCCGGCGAAGAATATCGCCGGGGTCATCGACCCGGGGTTGGGAACGCTGACCACGATCGAGGTCCAATCGAACGGCACCCAGCGCAAATCATTTGTGAATTGGCTGATGGATGTGGATCAGCTCCAACGTCGGTCGGTTGAGCAGAACGGCGAGACCTTCACCGATTTGCGCACCGGCAGCAAGACCGTGCTACCGACTCCGGAAGAGTTCACCCAATTTTATCCCGACCAACCGACCAAAAAGCAGACCGACAACGGCCAGAAGGACTTGCGCACCCAGGTCCGCGCAGCCGAGAAGGTCTTTTGGGAGCAGGAGCATCCTTACGACGGTATCGTTCGCGGCGCCTTTACCGGCCAGTATCTGATGTTGGTCATCCCGGCGACCCGCGCCGTGTTGTTCTATCAAAATAACGGTAAGGACACCGTCGAACGGATTGGGTACACCAATTATAGCCCGCTGCTGTACCTGGGTACGGCGTGGAAATCGATGCCGGATCCGGCGCAATTGGTGCAGAGCCTGAAGCTCGATGAAGCCGAGAAAAAGGCGCTCGAAGGCGCGCTGGCTGCACGCGAAGACGGTTCGGCTCCGCAAGCCGCGAAGAGCGATATCTGGTGCACCGCGGTCGGCGAAGGTTTCGTCGTCGTCGATTCGGCGAACAAGAAGATCTGGGCCTATGAAGTGAAGGGCGTCACCGTTGCACTGACCTCGGTCCGCAACATGGCCGTCGACCTCATGGCGCCCGGTTTCCAGACCTTGCCGCTTGACCAGCAGGGCATTGAGTTGTTCGGCAAGCAGAACGCGGGCGCGCTCAAGGCCATTGGCGTCGACAAGCTCGATGGGCCATACGTCCAGGCATTCATTCATGCCCAGCAAGTTGGCGATTCCGCCAAGGCCGGCGCCTTGCAGGCCAACCAGATCAACAACCAAGTCCTGCTCAATTTCACCGCTGAGCGCAAATTGGTCGCGTACGAATACCGCCAGGGTGCTGGTCTGGCACTGACGTCGGTACGCGACACCACGGTCGATCTCGGGCTCATGCTGCTGGCCCGACAGATCAACGAAATGTCCATGGCGCGCAAAAGCTATAATGAGGCCGTCGCGCTCGGGGCCAAGAATCCTACGGGTGCCTTGCGCTTGATCACGTACGCGTTGGGCCTGGATCCCGCGTTGCATGCCGACGCTGAAAAGAACTCTAATCTCAAGAACGCGCTCAAGGCCGATTGGGAAAAACTCAAACTGGATGCGGTGAAGGCCGAAGACGAGCGCAAGGCTAAGCGTGAGACGATCATCAAGGCCGCCGAGGCCGAGCGGAAACGCCTGGCTGAGAAAAAGAAGGGCTGAGAAAAAGAAGGGTTGAGAAAAAGAAGGGCTGAGAACTCGTCTTCGCCACGAAATTGATCCGGGCCGAGTGTTGCCCTGTGGACGGGCAACGGCAACACTCGTTCAGCTATGTTCTTCAAGAAAACAACTCCGCCGCCCGCTCCTCCTTCGGCTGAGGAACGCGCGGCGGCGGGGCGTCAGCAGCAGTTCGCGAAGCTCCAGCAGGCGATTGAAAAAAATCCGGCATTTCAGATCACCACCATCGACGGTCTCGGGTGGGTGTGTCCGTATACCGGCGGGGTGATCGCCGCTCCGTTCGGATTTCAGGAACCCGCCCTGAAATATCTGCTCGATACGCAACCGTGGACCAAAACGCAGCCGAAAGCCGTCCCCCAATTGCTTGCGGTACGCTGGCTGCATTGGTTGCGGCAACAGTTGCCGGATGAGCAGCGCCTGCAGATTTTTCACGCCGATCGCCGGTGGCTGAATCCGTTTTCAGGCACGTGGCAGCGGCTTCAGCGCCTGCACCAGGGCCTGACCGACGACTGCATCAAGGACCTCGCGGTGGTGCTCAGCGAATGCCCGATCGCGACCAAGCCCAAGTCCGAGATGCTGCCGGGCAGTCGCCTGGCGGCGCTGGCCCAGGCCAAGACCAGCGAAGCCGAAAGTCAGGAACTCGACCTTGGCTCGGCCAACGGTGGAGCGCACGCCACCGTCCGCCGATCAGGTGTCGAAGAAGGCAGCGGCAGCCGGCGTGCGGGGGTTGGTGGCAATGACGCCGATCTGCAAAAGGCGGTCAGCATCATCCACAAGATGCTCGCCCCGATGCCGATCATTCCCGGCTATGGCCTGATGGTCCACTACGAACCGCACAACGCCGTGGGTGGCGATTTCTACGAGTGCCAACACCTGGGCGGCGGACGCTATCTGCTGGCGGTCGGGGATGTCACCGGCCACGGCGTCCAGGGGGCGATGGTGGTCGTCGCGGCGTTGAAATCGCTGCGCCATGTGCTGAAGCACACCCAGGATCTGGTCGAAGTCCTCGCGCGGCTCAACGATGATCTCAAGGGCGATCTGCTCGGTGGCCAATTCATCACCGTCTTCGCCGCGATTCTCGATTCGACGGCGCGCACCCTTACCTGTGTCTGCGCCGGTCATCACGCCGCGTTGCGGGCCTGCACCACCCGCGCCAATGTCATGGAGCGCATCGGCCTACCCGGCCCGGCGATCGGCCTGGTCAGCGGCGACACCCTGCGCCGGGCGCTGCGTCCGCAACGCGTCGAGCTGCTGCCAGGGGACTTGGTGTGCGTCTACACCGACGGCCTGACTGAATCCGCTGACACCGAAGGCGAAGAATTCGGCGACTGGCGCGCGATGGGCTGCATCCTGTCGGCAATCGACAAGCCGTACGACGAAGCCATCTCCCGCCTGATCGCTGCCGGCCGCACGTGGGCAGGCGGCAAACTCGCCGACGACCTCACGGTGCTCGGCCTGGGAGTCTGCGCGGAACCGGTTGGGTAGCTAAGAAAGGCCGGCCACCGGCCAACGCTTTCGCTCTGCGCGCGGGCCTGAGACTAGCTACCGCCATGTCCCCAGACCGTTCCGCCTGTGCTGAATTTGCCCGCCAGGGCTACACCCTCATTCCCTTGGTGCGCCGTCTGGTCGCCGATGAGCTGACCCCGGTCGGGGTGTTGGCGCGGATCCAGGATGAGCCGTACGCATTCCTGTTCGAAAGCGTGGTGGGCGGTGAACGCGTCGCGCGGTATTCGATGCTCGGCGTCCGCCCGACTGATCGCCTGGTCGGTGATCTGAAGCAGCTGGTGCTCCATCGCGTTGATGGCAGCACCGAGGTACTCTCAGGTGATCCGTACGCGGCAGTGCGCGATTATCTCAAGCCGCTGAAATCTCCGCCGGTGCACGAGCTGCCGCGGTTCAGCGGTGGCTTGGTTGGCTATTTCGGCTTTGACACCGTGCGGCTGGTCGAGCCATTGCCGAACGTGCCGCCGGATGTCCTGGGGCTGCCAGATATCCACCTGATGCGCTTCGACACGGTGATCGTGTTCGATCACAGCTACAATCATCTGCTGCTGATCACCCATGTGGATCTGACGCGCAATGACCTAGCGACGGGCTACGCGGCGGCCGAGCGTGAGCTCGATGTCCTGCAGGCGCGCTTGGCGCAGCCGCTCATCTCACGCCTGACCCAACCGGTCGAGGCCCCGCCGCTGGCCTACACCAGCCACACCAGCCGCGCCGAATTTGGCAATTCGATCGCGCGGATCAAAGAATACATCAAAGCCGGCGACGCGTTCCAGGTGGTATTGTCCCAGCGATTGAGCGCACCGTCGACGGCGACGCCGTTTCAGGTCTACCGCAGTCTGCGCAGCTTGAATCCCAGCCCGTACCTGTTTTCGCTGCGCCTTGGAGCTGCCAGTTTGGTCGGCGCCAGTCCCGAACTGCTGGTGCGGGTCGAGGCCCAGCCCGATGGCAGCAGCACGGTCGCGGTGCGCCCGATCGCCGGCACCGCCCTGCGCGGCAAGACCCCCGAAGAAGACGAGCAGCTCGGCCGGGCATTGCTGGCTGATCCGAAAGAGCGCGCCGAGCACGTGATGCTCATCGATCTCGGGCGCAACGATGTGGGCCGGGTCAGCGTGCCGGGGACCGTGGTGCTCAAGGATCAGATGGTGATCGAGCGCTATTCGCACGTGCAGCACATCGTGTCGCACGTCGAAGGCCGGCTGCGTCCGGGGCTGGATGCCCTCGATGCGTTGAAAGCGTGCCATCCCGCCGGCACGGTCTCGGGTGCGCCCAAGGTGCGCGCGTTGCAAATTATCGACGAGCTTGAGCCGGTCAAACGCGGACCCTATGCCGGAGCGGTCGGCTATCTCGATTTTCGCGGCAATCTCGACACCTGCATCGCATTGCGCACCGCGATCCTGACGCCGGGCGAAGTGCATGTGCAGGCCGGCGCCGGAGTCGTCGCAGACTCGACCCCCGACGGGGAATTCGAAGAGACCCTGCGCAAAGCGCGGGCGACCCTGATGGCGATCGCCCGCGCGGATCAGTTCTAAGCTGCCTGTCTTTGAGGGATTGTCTGTGAGCCACTCGCTCATCGCTTGGCGTTTGGGCCGACGGCTCACGCTGCGCGCCCATGGGCATGAAGAACCACCCGAACGACACCCGCTGCAAGCGCATGCTCAGCCGCAACACCACCGGTGCTGCCGGTTGGATTGCGCACAAATACCTCGGCGCTGAACGCGATCGCCTGCTGGGCTACATCAAGGTCCTGACCGCTGCTGGCTCGAAAGACATCTGGCTTGGGGCGATGGCGGAGGATGACGCCGGCATCGATCAGGTCGAAAGCCTGATCGTGGCGCTGACCCAGGACGACAAGCAAGACCGCAAGCTGCGCGCGAAAATCCTCGAAATCGAAACCGCGCAGCAGGTCGAGGAGCCGGGTGAGGGAATCGGCAATTCGTTTGCTGAAGTTTCTTGTGGCTGAGCCCGCTGGTGAAAAGCCTGCTGGAGCCGAGCCGCTGCTGTCTGATGCCAGCAACCGGCTCAAGGTTTCCACGCGTGGCATCAGTCCGCTCAAGCGGCTGCTCGCGCTGGTCCTTGCCGAACGCCGGCAATTCATTCGCGCCACCATCTGGCAGGTGCTGCAATCGTTGACCGCGCTGCCATTCGCGGCGGCCATCCAATATCTGTTCGATGTCGTGATTCCGTACGCCGCCGACCCCACTCATGGACGGTTCGCGTGGTGGCCGATCGCAGCCTATGCCCTGGGCAATCTGCTGTTGTGGCCGGTGCACGCGTGGGCCAGCGTCCAGGCCTACGCGCATGCCGGGTTGCTCAATCGCATCTCGGTGGCGCGTCTGCGCAGAATCGTCGTCGATCAATTGCAGCACCTGTCGCTGGGTTTCTACACTGCGCGCGGCGCCGGTGCTTTGGCCAATCAACTGACCGTCGACATGGGGCGGGTCGAAGGCTTTCTCGGCACGGTGGGCAATGGCTTCGTGCCTGGCCTGACCCTGGGGGTGGGCGCGACGATCTATCTGATGATCACGAACCCGGTGCTCGCCAGCGTCGCGCTGCTCGGCGTGCCGCTGCAACTGCTGGTGCTGCGGCGGATGCAGGAACGGATCAACGAACATCAACGCCGTGTCCAGGCATCAGGCGAAAGTTTCGCCGCCAAGATCGTCGAGTTCGTCGCCGGCATGCGGGTGACCAAAGGTCTCGGCACCGAGGAACTGGCCGCGGCCGATGTCGGGCGCTCGATCGAGGAAATCCGCATCACCGGTTTCGAAGCCGCGATCACCAGCCGCTGGCTCGGCCTGTGGACCCAATTCGCGTGGTTCACCACCACCACCTTGATCTACACCCTGGGCGCGTTGGGCGTGGCGGGGTATCTCGGCGTGCACTTCACCATCGGCCAGGTGATCGCGTTCATCGGCATGTACGGCTACATCCAGGCCGGGGCCGGAGCGATCACCTCATTTGTCGACACCTGGGCGGCGGCCAAGCCGGCGATGGCCAAGCTGGTCGAAGTTCTCGATAGCGATGAGCTGGAAGAATATCTGCAACCGAAACGCGAGGTCGCCATCGCCGGCGCGATCACGCTCGAAGGCGTGCGCTTTCGTTATCCGCGTACAGAAAAAGACACGCTGGAAACGTTCAGCCTGAGTATTCCCGCAGGGCAGCGGGTCGGCGTGGTTGGTGAAACCGGAGCCGGCAAGACGACGTTCCTCGATTTGATCATGGGCTTTTACAGTCCGACCGCCGGCACGATCCGGTATGACGGCCTGCCCTTGTCGGAAATCGGTAAACGTCAACTGCGCCGGCGCAGTGCATTGATGACTCAGGATGCGTTTTTGTGGAACACCACGATCCGCGAAAATATCCGCCTGGGGCGACCCGGCGCGACCGATGCCGAGGTGGTGATCGCGGCGACCCGCGCCCAGGCGCACACCTTCATCAGCGAGACCGAACACGGCTACGAGACCAAGGT
>JANYGY010000033.1 GCA_025362255.1 Planctomycetales bacterium | reverse complement strand
GATCACGATCGAGGTGCTCGCCGCGAATGAGCACGACGTCAGTGTCGATGGCGGTCTGCTCCAGCGGCGCGACGTGCACGCCGGGCAAACCGTGCGCACCCGCGTGCCGCTGACGTTGCGCTGGCAGAGCGAAGCGACCACCGTCATCGTCACCCCCATCGCTGGCCCGAGCGCAGGCCAAGCAGTGGTCCACATCCTCGACCGGGGCCTGGCTCTGGATGGAGGAACGCTCGACGCCGAGGTCGCTCCGCGTGACCGCGATCATTCGTTTCAGATCGTCGCGGGCGAGGCGCTGGCGACGGTGGTCGGCACGCATTTCCGAATCACCCGCGACCCCCGCGAAACCGCCCTCCAGGTGATGAGCGGGCGGGTCGAGTTCCGCCATCAGGGACAGGTGCAGATGGTCGGAACCGGGGGCACGGCGACCACGCTTGGCGATCAGAGCACACCAAAGAAGGACGCCTTCGATCGCGGGCTGATCGCGCACTGGAGCGGCGAGAGTCTGGTCGGCAATCGACTTGATAACCTCGCCAAAGGCGGGCAAGTCGGCGAAGCCTGGGGCGTCCGCGCGGTCCCCGGGCGCCATGGACAGGTTGGACAAGCCCTGCATTTTTCGGGCGTGGAATCGCTGGCGGCTATCCCCCACACCCCCGCCGGAGACGTGGGCGATCCGGCCCAGCCGTTCACTATCGCGGTGTGGCTTCGCTTGGAAAAAGACGACCACCGGGATCAGGCCATCGTCGGCAAGGGACGAAACTTGACCACACCGGGGCCGACCTTGGCGGTGGTCCTGGAAGTGTCAGCCGGTGATCACGTGGACCTCTATCGCTGGCATGACGCCGAGCCGCATGCTGACCGGAAAATGGAAGTCAGCGGTTGGACCATTCCCCACGTGGCGGATGGCGCGTGGCATCACGTGGTGGTGGTCGCCGAACATGCCAGCCTGCGGCGCTGTTATTACGATGGGGTCGAGGTCGGCACCGATTCGCGGACCTGGCTGCATGAAACCCGCAATCTCAGCCGGTGGACGATCGGCCGCGTCGAGAACATGGGTTTCACCGAGGAATCTCCATTCACTGGCGACCTTGAGGATCTGCGGATCTACAAGCGGGCGGTGACTGCGGGCGAGGTGGCAGCGCTGTTCTCAGTGGCTCCTTGAGGACCTGGAAAGTGGCGCATCCGCGGTCGTTTCAGCTCCCCATCAGTCTCACACAGGCTGAATAGGTCCTGGTTGCCGGTGGTGAGATCGAAACGATAGCGCGCATTGGCTATCAAGCGGGGTGTTTCGATGAAATGTATCTATGCCATTCTCTTGGTGTTTACGGTGCTCTGCGGCTCGCTCTCTGCCGCGACGTATTCCTCGGATCAGGCTGCTCAGGGATCCGAGCCCATTTCGCCACAGCATTACCGCTTCTACATTCCTGATGGGGTCGCGGTCGTCCGCGCGGTGATCATCCATCAGCACGGCTGTGGGCGCAGCGATTGGAATACCGCTTGGGATGTCCAGTGGCGCGCCTTGGCAGACAAATGGGATGCCGCTTTGGTCTCACCCTATCTCGAAGGAAGTTGCAACGACTGGTACAACCCAAGCGCCGGCAGCTGGCGTTGCCTGAATGCGGCGTTGACCGAGGTGGGATCCGCCAGCGGACATCCTGAATTGATCAATGCGCCGATGTGTGTCTGGGGACATTCCGGCGGCGGCGATTGGGTCGCGAAAATGATAGAGCAGCATCCCACGCGCATCGTCGCGGCGGTGTCCCGATCTGGGGGCAGTGATCCCGGCAGCGCCGGCGATGGCATCCCCACCCTGGTCGTGCGCGGCAGCGATTCGGATATCGGCACTGATGTGCGTTCGTGGTTCACTGCCGCGCGCAGTCGCGGCGCACTGATTTCGCTCGCCCGCGATCTCGACCAATGGCATGAAACCGCGGATCTGCGGGTGTTGGCAATTCCATTCTTCGATGCCTGTCTGGCGCAGCGGCTGCCCGCACCGACCACGGGTACGGTGACCTTGCTGCCAATGGACACCGCCAACGCCTGGTTGGGAAGTCAGACGACGTTCGCCATCGCCAGTGACGCCTCCTATAGCGGGACCAAGACCACCGCCAGTTGGTTGCCGACTCAGATCATGGCCCAGAAGTGGAGTGAATTTGCCAACCCGGCAAGTGTGCACGGAACCGGTTGGGCGACCGATACCACCGCGCCAAACAGCGCGCCGTGGGATGTCACGGCAAGTGTGAGCGGCACCAATGTGACGCTGGGCTGGCGCGCGCGCGCGGACCTTGAATCAGGGATCAAGAATTTCGCCATTTATCGTGACAGTATAAAGATCGCCAATCAGGGCGGCGGCAGCGGCACCAGCAATGTCGGCGGCGGATTTTTCCAGTGGGGCGAATTCGGCGATGCGACGACGCCTTCACCGAATTGGCCAATCGCCGCCGATGATCTGTGGCCGTTCCCCGCAACCTATCCCGATGCAAGTGTATCCAGTGGCGTGCATCTCTATCAGGTCGCAGTGGTCAACGGCGAAGGAATGGAGGGGCCAAAGAGTGCCTCCATTCCGGTGACTATCGGGGCGACTGATACCCAAGGCCCGACTCTGGCGGTCACCAGTCCGGCATCTGTTGTTGGTGGTGCTAGTGCGACATTCACCACGTCTGCTTCAACCGTGTCGCTGTCGGGTACGGCGACTGACAATGTCGCGGTCCACTCAGTCGTCTGGTCGAATTCGCGAGGCGACACGGGCGGCGCCAGCGGCACCACCTCGTGGAGCATCGCAAACATAGCTCTCGTCACCGGCACCAACACCATCCACGTCACTGCCTATGATGCGGCAAATCATCAGGTGACCGCAACGCTGCTCGTGAGTCGCTCAAGCGGCGGCGCCAGTTCGCCGACGATCACGGCTCAACCCGCAAACAGATCAGTGGTCGTCGGACAGACGGCAGCTTTCAGCATTGGCGCGAGTGGTACCCCGACTCCGACCTATGTGTGGCGCAAGAATGGCACCCCCATTGGAGGTGCGACGTCGGCAACCTATACCACGCCGATAACGGTCATCGCCGATAACGGCGCCATCTACAGTGCCGTGGCAACCAACAGCTCGGGATCAGTTACTTCAAGCGATGCGACCCTGACCGTGACGTCGTCATCTGCTACAAGTGGCAGTGGAACTGGCTCGACATCCGGCACCCCAGTCGCCACCCCAGAAGAATCCAGCTCAAGCGGTCGCTGCGGCAGTGGCGCACTCGCAGGACTGCTGCTCGGTCTCTTGGCGATCGTGAACTTCTGGCGGCGGCAGAAGCTGTGACGAGACTCAACACCTATTTTCAGCGAACCCCGATTACGACGGAGCAGGTCATGACCAACAGCCGAACCCCCAGCACGACCTTGTCTCACCACCACAACCTGTCGCGAGGTATGCTGGCGGGCATCATGTGCGGCTTGCTGACGACCGCGCTCAATGCGGCTGACATTGTTTTCCCCGCAGATGCGGGCCAGGCGAGCGTTGCCAGCTTTGGCGCGAGTCCCAATGATGGGAATGATGACACGGCGGCGATTCAAACGGCGATCGATACGACCTTTCCGGTCAATGATGGCGGTAACCCGGCGAATAA
>JANYGY010000007.1 GCA_025362255.1 Planctomycetales bacterium | reverse complement strand
CGCCTGGGTTGACAACTGCTCCAGCAACGGCCCGAGCTGCTTCACCAAGCCTTGGGACTGGGGCGTCAGCGCGATGAACTCGGTGCTTTCCTCGAACGCTTTCCAATCGATCTGGATCGGCTCGGGCGGGGCGCCAGCGGCGCTGCCTTCCTGATAAGAGCCTTCCGGATGCGCGGCTTCCATCGCTGCCAATTCGGCGGCTTCTTCCGGCGACAGTTCGTCATCGTCGCCCAGCGCGGGGGGCGCCACAGGTGGAGCTTTCGGCGCTGCTGCTGGGGGCACGAGGGGGATGTGCGCTTTTTTCACTGCCGGAGCTTTGGGCGCAGGTGGCGCCACGACCTCGACCGCGGGTTTGGGCAAATGATCGGCAAACACCACGCGCCACGGCTGGACCAGTTCCTTGGCCAGATGACGCGCCCGGCCGTGGTCAGCGACTTCGCTTTTCAGACGGTCGATTTCGAAGCGGTCGCAAAAGCGGTCGCCATCGATGATCCGTTGCGCCAGCTCGGCAAATTGCGGATGGCCGAGCACCGCCAGCGGCCGCGCGACTTGTTCGGCAAGTCCGGTGCCGCCGCCTTTTGCCTTGGCGAGTTCGGCATCGAGGCGGGTCAGCAACCATGCGCTCAGCGCCGGCGAAGCCTTACCCTGCGCGGCGATCGTGGCCAATGCCTGATAGCCATTCTGGCGAGTGTCCAGCCGACCCTCGGTGATCGCGGGCAGCAACGCGGCCTCGCTCGGCAGATGCCCGAGGGCCCAGGCGGCGATCAGGCCAGGCAGGCCGTCTTCGGCCAATTGGCTGATGAGTTCGGGAATCTGCGTGGGATCCAGCGCATCGAGGTGGTCGAGTGTCAGCACGGTTGGGCTCCTTCGCCGGCATGAATCTTATCGATGCGCCGCTGATGGCGTTCTTCGAACGGAGTGCTCAGCCAGGTTTCGACCATCGCCACGCCCAGCGCTTCGTCGACGATCCGGGCACCAAATGCCAGCACTTGCGGCTTGTTGTGGGCGGCGGTGATCTGGGCGGTGAACAGATTGTGAACCAGCGCGCAGCGGATGCCGGCGACCTTATTTGCCGCGATCGACATCCCGATGCCGGTGCCGCAGATCAGGATTCCTCGTTCGTTGCTGCCTCCAGCGACCGAACGCACGGCGGGATATCCGTGATCGGAATAATCGCACGAGGCCGTGGTGCTGGTGCCGAAGTCCTCGACCTGATGGCCGAGGGCGATCAGGCGGGCGATGACGGCATTCTTGTGCGCGACCCCGGCGTGGTCACAGGCGATGGCGATACGCATAGGTCGGGCACCCTATCCGGGTCGGCGGCGGTGAAAGGTTGTTCACCGGGCATTCACTTCGTCTTCACTAAGACGGCGACACTGACGTCATGCAACGCAACGGTCCGATCCTTGTCCTGCGCGCCGGTGCGCTGGGCGATCTGGTGCAGTTCACCGCGGTGATCGCCGCCCTGGCGGATCATCACGATCAGCCGGTCGATGTCGTCACCAATGGCGGCTTTGCCGATCAGGCGCTGACCGGCATGCCCGAGGTCGGCAGGGTGTTCGCGATGCGCCATCGCCGGCGACCGGTGTGGCTGGCGCCCGATCTGCATCTGGTCGGCAAGACGTTGGCCCAGCGCGGCTACTCCGAAGCGTACGCCTTCGACCGCTCGCCGGTGATCGAACGTGCCTTGGTGGCTGCGGGCACCCTCATCCACACCGACTTGAACAGTCCCGCTGAACACTCCCTCGACCATTACGCGGTGATCCTCGCCCATCTCGGGATCGCGGTTCCGCAACCGTTTTTGCCGCGCGTGGTGGTCACCGCCGGCGAACGGCGCAGCGCCAATGAGCTGATGCAACGGCACGGGCTTGGGGGCCGGCCGGTGATCGCGATTCAACCCGGCAATTCGCGCACCTTGCATCCCCTGCACCGCCTGCGCCCGCAGCGCAATCTCAAGGCGTGGCCGACGTCGTCGTGGGCCGCGACCATCACCGCCCTTGCCTATCAGCATCCCGAGGCGGTGTTCGCGGTGCTCGGCGCGCCGAGCGAATGGGGCGTGGGCGAAGAACTGAAAGCCGCGTTGCCGCCGGCCGTGCAGACGCGCACCGCCAATCTCGCCAACGAATTGCCGGTGCGCACCCTGGTCGGCCTGCTCGATGGAGCGTTTGGTTGCTTGAGTGTCGACACTGGTCCCGCGCATCTTGCGGCAGCGGTCGGCTGTCCGCTGGTGGTGCTGTTCGGCCCGGCTGACCCGCTGGCAATGGCGCCGCGCGGTCCGGCCCCGGTGCGCACGGTGGTGTCCGGCGCCGCATGCAGCCCGTGTTATGGCACCGCCGCGCGCGATACCTGCCGGGACAACGTGTGCATGCGCACGCTCAGCGTGACCAAGGTCCTCGCGGCGTGGGCCGAGGCGTCGCCGACGCGCGTCAGATTGCGCATTCCAGCCTAGGTTTAAAAACGGCAGGCATGACGTCTGCCGCCTCTCCTGCATCCTTGATCGAGCTGCATGGCTCACCGTTGTACGTCTACGACCTAGCGCTGGTCCGCGCCCGGGCGCAGCAGGTGCGCGCGGCAATCTCCTGGCAACCGTTTCAACCGCTCTATGCGATCAAAGCCAATCCCTGTCCCGCAGTGGCGGCGGCGATCGTTGGCGAAGGGTACGGCATCGACGCGGTGAGTCCGGGCGAGGTCGCCTTGGCGCTGCGCCTGGGCGTGCGCCCCGATCTGGTGCTCTACACCGAAAACAACATGACCGATGCCGAGCAGGCGCTGGCCATCGCGCAAGGCGTGCTGATCAACTGCGGCAGCCTCGATCGGCTGGAGCGCTTGGCGCGTTCCGGCGCCAAGCAGGCGTGCGTGCGCTTCAATCCGGAATTCGGCGACGGCGCGCATGAGAAGATCTGCACCGCCGGGCCGTTGACCAAATTCGGCGTGCACCAATCACTGCTGGGTGAAGTCCGGCGCATCGAACGCGAGACCGGCATCCAGGTGGTCGGCTGTCACATGCACATCGGCTCGGGATTCCTCGATGCGACCGCCTTCAGCAAAAGTTGCGAGGTGATCTTCGCGATCGCCGCGCAGCTGCCGCATCTGCAATTTGTCGATGTCGGCGGCGGCATCGGCATCCCCTACCGCGAAGGTCAGGCTGCCTTCGATCTTGCGACCATGGGGGCGACCTTGTCAGCAAGTTTCGCCGCCTTCTGCCACAGGTACGGCCGAGCGCTGGAACTGCGCGTCGAGCCCGGGCGGTTCCTCGTCGCCGAAGCGGGGACGCTCTACACCACGGTCACCAGCGTGAAATCCAATCCTGATGGCCGGGTCTTCGTCGGCTGCGACACCGGCTTCAATCATCTGGTGCGGGTGGCGATGTATGACGCGTATCACCGCATCAGCAATCTGACCCGCCCGCACGCCCCGAGCCAGGTGGTCGACGTGGTCGGCAACATCTGCGAAAGCGGCGATGTCTTCGCCCGCCAACGCGCCCTGCCCACCGCGCAACCCGGCGACCAGCTCGCCCTGCACGACACCGGCGCCTACGGCATGGCGATGGCCAGCACCTACAACACCCGCCCCCTGCCCGCAGAAATCGTCATCGACGGCCCCACGGTGCGCGTCGCCCGTCGGCGTCAGACGGTCGATGAGCTGCTCGCCCAGTACGTCTGGTAGGTCACCGGCACGACTTCGACGACGACTTCTGACGCAGCCTCGCCGCCTACTTCTTTTTCTTGCCTTCACGGGTCTCGTCGGGCAGGTGGCCGAGGGCCTGGGCGGATTCGATCAAGGGCACGTTGAGATCGAACTGAATGGTGTTGACGCCAGCGGTGCGCAAGGCGCCGCTGATGATCGCGTCGGCGATCGTCAGCTCGGTGTCGATCCCCGGTGCCAAGCGCACCAGGCGGCCGAGGTTGCACCACACGCTGACGATCGACGGCTCAGCGGTCACCGGGGCGACCTGCTGCAACGAACGCGCGGTGGCTTCGGTACCCGCTAGCACCTCCGCCTCGGTGACATTCCAGGCATCGACGATCAGGGTATGGCGGGTGGTCGCGCACAGCAATTGGATGAGCGACGGGCTGGCGCCAGCGGCGGGCACCGTGCGCAGGGCGGCTTGAAAGCCGGTCACCGCGCGCTGTGTCGCCGGAACCCCGAGGTAGGTCGCGGCCACCCGGTCAAGGGCCTGGGTCTGTTCTTCACCGCGCGGCTGCTCGAGAACCAGCATCTGCACCTGACTTCCGGGAACCGGCACGTCGAGGGTCCACGCTGCATCGACCACCCGTTCGGCAACTGAAAAGACTTGGTTCCACGCTTCATCGGTGGCCGTAGTCCAGGTCGCGCCCAGGGCTTGCCGCTGCGCGGGCGCAAGGGCCTGCGCCAGTTGGCCGAGTTTGTCCTGCCACATGACATGGCTCGCGATGCGGATGGCGGTCTCAGGGCCGCCCTGGGCCTTGAACCGGTTGCCTTGATTCTGCTGAGTCGCAATCCAGGCGGCGAGTTCGGAATCGGGGATCGCAGTGGCGCGCACCGCCAGCCGGGCTTTGCCGCCGGCACCCGGCCGCACTTCAAAACTCATGCTGTCGACCTGCTTGAGGGTGGCGGATTGCGCCGCGTCGAGGATCGCCCCGGTGGGCAGCCACCAATGCAGCGGCAAACGCGGGGTCCACGACCACGCCAGCAGATCACGGGCGCGCAGCCAGTCACCGGTGCAGGTCAGCGACACCGGGGCGACGCCGCTGCCGACCAGCGGCAGCATGGTCGCCGCGCGCGCCGCGAGCTTGCGGCATTCATCGCCATTGCGCGCCAGGAAGGCCACGGAATCGGTGACCAGCAGCCGATATTCGCGTAATCCATCAGGATGATTCTGGGTGTACACCACTGTGCCATCGCGATCACCGACGCGCACCAGGGGCGCCTCGCCCCCGCCCATGACCCCGAATTCCTCAACAAATTGCCGGCGTTTATCGGCTAAAATCGGGATGATCGCCTGCAGTGGCGCAGGGCCTTTGCGCCAGATGAACAACGCCGGCCGGGCGGTGTCGATCGCATCCAAGGTGCGCGTATGGTACAGCTGCTCGGCCAGGTACCGCCGCAGCGGCTTGGGATCGCGGCCCAGCGCGGCGCAGAAGCGGGTCAGCTCGCGGTCGAGCCACAACGCGTCGGAGACCCGCATCTGGGCATCCAGCCCGTCTGCGATCTGGGATGTCACCGCTTCTTTGATGGTGCCGTTCACGGTGCGCGCACCGGCGCCCGTGCCAGCTCCACTGCCGGTCTTGGTGGCTGCCCCACCGGCAGGGGCAGGAGTGAACGCATCCGCCGCTAATGCGGATCCCGAGGGCCCCATCATCATGGCCAACGCCGAGAACACCGTGGCAGACCATAAGACAAGCGGGCTGATGGGTCGCATACGATAGCCTATGATGACCTGCGTGAGGCGAAAGCTGCTCACCGATCGAAGCGCAACACCAGCAGTGACTCGGCCAATTCGGGGTCGCGCGGTTGCTTGACGCGCACCTGCCAGGCGTCGGTACCGGCATGCGTCGCTTCGCGGATCGTGCCCAACACCAGGCCCGCGGGATAACGCCCATCGGCGCCGGCGGTGACCACCGACAACCCAGCGCGCAAGGGCAGGTCGGCCCCGGCATCGATGAAGGTCAACGTCAACTCGCCACGCCGGCCGTTGCCGGCGAGGACACCTTCGCACAGGCGGACGGCTCCATCACTTTTATCGGCGGGTGTCTTTTCATTGTCGGTTCGCTTGGGTAATGATTCCTCGACTGCCGCAGCTGTCCCCGCCCCCGGATCGAGGACCATCGCGGCGACCCGGCTTTCGCCGTCGGTGAGCTCCTGGACCAGGCATCGCCCATCGTCCGTGCCCGCGACTTGACCGACCAGCGTCCAGCCCATCGCCACGGGCATGCCTTTGATCACGCCGTCGACCCGCCCGATATCCAATTCGAGGTAACGCCGACCGCTGCGTCTCGTTCGCCCGATGATCTGCCCGCGTGCGACCACCACGCGTTCTACGGGAATTTTTCCTTCGCCTTGGATCTGGCCATACTCACTCAAGCGGGCGCGCAATTCGGTGTTGTCGGCCGCCAGCTTGGCGACCTGTTCGCGCCACGTGGCAGCGGGGTCATCGGCCGCGACCAAGCCGCGCGCGGAAAAAGCGCTGGCCACGGGTTGCATGAGCGGCGCCAATCGGCTGCGCAACCAGCCAAGCGGACCCAACGCCGCGGCGCTGAACAGCACGAGTACACTGGCGCCGCCAACGATCAGATAGGTCCGGCGATGCATCGTCGTGAGGATGGATCCGTCCCTTCGACTCGCCAGTGGTCAAAGGGGCGTAAGTCTGGTAAGCTGATCCGAGATGACCCCCCCCCTGCATTTATTGATTGTCGATGATCAGCCCGACAGCGTGGCGGGCGTGGTCGGCTATCTGCAGGACGGCGGCCATCGGGTGGACGTCAGCACCGATTCGATCGCTGCCCTGCGCCTGCTCGCCGACGCCGATCATCGGCGTGATTTTTTCAATCTGATCCTGGTCGACGTGAATCTTCCCGGATTGGATGGGCCGGGCCTGGTCCGCGAATTGCGCCAGCGCGGCGATCTAACCCCGGCCGCATTCGTCACCGGTTACCAATCAGTCGCCGCGCGCTTGCGCGGCGACCTTGGCACCCTGCGGGTCCTCGGCCTGCTGACCAAACCGATCGCACAAAGCGACCTCGACCATCTGCTTGAAGAAGTCAGCCGCCACGCCCGAGTACTCACCCAGGATCGGCGGTCGTCCGAATTCGGCCTGGGCTCGGGCGGGCATCAGGTGATTGGCGGCCCCGGACTGGGCTCTGGTGGTCACCCGGTGTCACCAAGCGCGAAAATCGGTTCGGGCGGCCATCAGGGACTCGGCTCGGGGGGCTACCCCGGAATCGGTTCCGGCGGCTACCCGGGCGTCGGCTCTGGCGGCCATCGGCAACTGGGGACGACCCCCGGAGCGCCCTCCGCACCAGATGAGCCTTTTCTCGGAACCTCGCGGAGTTTCCGCGCAAAACAGGTCACCCCGGCGCCGACCGAGGGGATTCTGGCCCGGGTCAACAAACCGCCGGCGACCAACGACATCATTCCTGACACCGTGATTTCCGGTCGCCATCGCGCTACGGACCTGCCGCCGCCGAAAGAGGTACGCAGCGAAGCGGGATTCCGCCGCTCCGAACGCACGCCACTGCCGGCCCCAGTGCCTACTCCCGGCCAGACCCCTGGACCAACAACTGGTGGAAAGCCTCGTGCGGCGCCCGAGGCGAGTGGATTCTTTCCGGCCACCCAGCCGCTGGGCGGCACCGGGGCCCTGCGCCGCCTGAGCGACCTGCCCGCACCAGGAATGGGCTCTGGCAGTTTTCGCGATCCGGTGACTGGCAATCTGAAACGCCCACCGAGCGGGTTGTTCGTGCCCGAACACAATCCGCGTGAAGTCCGCCGCAGCGTGGCTCCAGAACCCACTCGGCCGGCAACCACCTCGCGCTTCCATCGCTCGGTGCAATCCGGGCAACCGCCCCTGACCAGTCGCCAGGTCCCAGCCCTGCCCGCCAGCGCGCGCATCCGTCGCACCATGGGGAACCTCGCACCCGCAGCCCCGGTCCCAGTGGAAATGCCGAGCTGCACCGTGGCCTGCGCCCATTGCCAGGGGCAGTTCGAAGTCGTGATCAAGGATCAGGCGTACACGGTGCTATGTGTGCACTGCGGGCAGTTGAATCGAATCGATCCGCTGTAAGTCGGGGGCGGTGCCCCCAAACCCCCCTGGCTTTGGCGAGGCTCGTTTTCGCCGTAACGGCGAAAACGTGGCGGCATCGGCTGCGCCGATTTTATGCCGCCAGCGCCTCTTGGCGCCAGGATTCATTCCATGGGGGAATGGTTCGGGACCCGCACTTCGTCGGCGTCGGGTTTATTTCTTAAGGATTGGCTAGGGATGTTTTCGGGCCCTGGGAGCGCCAGGCATCAGCCTGGGCCTTTGCGGATGAACATGACGCGCACGACGGCGACAGTGACTTCTGGCTTCAGCAACTGGTCGAGAGTGCACGTCCGCGGCAGTGATTTCTGGCTTCAGCAACTGGTCGACAGTGCACGATGGATTTAGTGCACGATCGAGATGAAGACAGTGCACGATGGTGATGAAGACAGTGCACGACGGCGACAGTGGCTTCTGACTTCAGCAACAGGTCGATAAAAAAGGAAACGCTTAAAAGCTTAGCACCAACAAGAGCGGGCGACGTGACTGGGAAAAAGACCGGGACCCGGGTTGCCAGGGCACTCTTGGCTGTAGCATGGAGTCGGCTGACTGCCGGGAGGTTGCGCATGTTCGGAAGCACCAAGGCTGTGATTGGACTCGATGTGGGGTCGTATGCCGTGAAAGCGGTGGCGCTGCAATCCAATCGGGATCGCATCACCCTGCAGGGGTATGCGCAGGCGAAGATCGATAATCAGGATGTCGGCGAGGTCATCAAACGGGTGATCAGCCAGCTTGGTTTGAAGTCGAAACGGATCGTGACTGCGGTGTCCGGGCGTTCGGTGATCGTCCGCCAAGTGGACACGCCGAAGCTGCAAGATGCTGAGCTGAAACAGCACATCACCTACGAAGCCGACAAGTACATCCCCTTCGGAACCGAAGAAGTCATCATCGACTGCCAGCCGATGCCGGCCAAGCCGGGCGCGCCGGACAATACCCAGCAGGTAATGCTGGTCGCAGTGCGCAAAGGGTTTGTGCAAGAGCATCTGGCGAGCCTGCGGTCGGCGGGGCTGATGCCCGAAGTCATCGATGTCGACGTCTTCGCCTTGGCCAATGCCTATGAATTGCTCGGCCCGCCGATGGCGCCCGAGGCCGAGCGCAAAGCCACCGCGATCATCGATATCGGTGCGACCAAGACCAACATCGCGATCATGCTCGCCGATCGCCTGCTGTTCACCCGTGAGATCTATCTCGCGGGCAATGAGATCAGCGACGCCATCGCACGCACCCTCAACTACCAACCTGACGAAGTCGACGCGATGAAGCTCGCGCCGGGCGAAGCGCTGGAATCGATCGTCGATGCGGCCATGCCCGCATTTGAGGATCTCGCGAATGAGATCCGCCTGTCGTTCGACTACGTCGAAGGCCAATTCGACAGCGAAGTGTCAAACGTCGTGTTGTCAGGTGGCACCAGCCAATTGCCCACGGTCGGCAACATCCTGGGCAACATCCTGTCGCGCCCGGTGTTCGTGTTCGATCCGCTCGCCGGCCTCGATCTCGTGCCCAGCCGCTACGACATCCACGGCCTCGACGCCAACAGCCCTGGTTTGACCGTGGCTTTGGGCTTGGCGGCGCATGTCCTGGATCATCAGCAACGCAGTCTGGGCGGTCAGCAAAGCCACAATTGGCAGCCGCGCAGTCGGGCAGTCGAGCTGGGCAGCATCGGCGTTGACAACCGTGCGGGCGCCACCGGCGAAACGATGGCTCCAGCTGACAATGACGGTGGTGGGAATTCAGCCCACGAGACCTACGCCACGGTCGACCATTACGCGCCGCCGGTTCCGCAATACCGCGAACCCGAGCCGCAGTACGAGCCGCCCGAAGCCGCCCCGGTGGCGGCGCTGATGCCGCCGCCGCCGCTGGACGATGACCTTGACCCAGTGATCGCTGGCAGCTCGGGAACTTATCGTCCTGATCAGAATCGCAGCGGTTTGCTGGTGGTCCTGGATGATGAGGAAGACGATATCCCCAGCGATCGCATCGATCGCCAGACGGCCGCGATCAAGCGTGGCACCGGGGTCCAGGTCCGTCAGACCTCGTTTGACGAACCGATCACCAACGCGACCCAAAAGCCCGGTCAGCTGGATCTGCCTGATCTGCCTGATCTTCCGCGCAGATAGTTTGTCCTACATGGACCCCTGAAAACCGTCGGCAAACGCCGACGGTTTTCTTGTTTGCCGAGGCTTGCCTGGAGATCGTCGAGACTGCCGCTCGCACCGGCTGGCCAAAACTGATACTTTGAATCGGCCAGCCTTTCGGGCCTGCTCGTTTTCGACTTCGACTTTGTCATTTCCCAGCTCACGCGCCAAATCCATGACCGACATCTACACCCTCCATCACCTGACGCTGACGGCGCCGGGTGAACACCTGTTTGCGGTGCTGAGCGCCGCGGTGCCCGGGCTGACCCGGATCAAGTCGCGCGAGGCGATCATGGCCGGGCTGGTGAAGGTCGATGGGCGGATCATCCGTGAGGCCAAGACCGAGCTGGGCGACAGCCACAAGGCCGAACTGGATCTGCGCCACGGCATCAAGCGCGCGTTGCATGCGCGTCTCGGTCGCGAGGCCGAACCCACCGGCCAACCGTTCACCATCCTGTATCAGGACCGTGACGTGATCGTGGTCGACAAGACCGCCGGCATCCTGTCCGCCCCGACCCAGGCCAAGGGCATGGGCGAAAAACCCGAGCGCGGCCATCTGCCGGAATTGCTCCGCCGGGCGCTGCGTAAACGCGGCTCGGAAATCGACTATCTCGGCGTCGTCCATCGGCTCGACAAGGAGACCTCGGGCTGCATCGCGTTTGCCTTGAGTCGCGACAGCCAGCGGGTCCTGCATGCGCAATTCGCCACCCACACCGCGGGGCGGACCTACCGCGCGATGGTCATGGGCCAACCCCGCCGCGATCACGACACCCTGCGCGGCAAACTTGGCCGCGGCGAAGACGGCCGCCGCGCGGTGGTCGAAGACGACGAAGAAGGCAAGGAATCGGTCACTCATTTTTCGGTGCTCAATCGCTATGCCCAGGGCGCCGAGCTTGAGGTCCGCCTGGAGACCGGGCGCACCCATCAGATCCGCGTTACGTTGTACGACATCGCCTGCCCGGTGTACGGCGATCGGGTGTACGCGTTCAGACTGCGCAAGAACCAGGCCCTGCCGCCGCGGGCGCCGCGGTTGATGCTGCATGCCGCCGAACTCAGCTTCGACCATCCCGCGACCGGCAAGCGGATCACGGTGAAAGCACCGATTCCAAGTGCCTTCGCCGAGTTCGCCGAAGTCCTCAAGGAGCCAGCGGTCGCACCGTGGGAACGGCCGCAGGCCCCGGCGCTCGATCGCCCGGCGGGCGCGGTGCGTGCGCCGAGAAAACCTCGGCCGTCGGCTTAGACCCTCCTCCCGAAAGTCACTGCCCACGCATGTCCTCGCTCCGCATTCCTTGGGGATTTCTTGGCTGCGCGACGGTACTCACCGGCTTTGGTGTGCTGATGGTGATCAGTGCCACCGGCCGCGATACCGAGCCGGGACTGGCCGCGGAAGCGCGGGCGCAAATCACCTGGTGGGCCATCTCCGTGGGCGCTTGTCTCGCCGCTTGGCGGGTGCCCTTCAGCTGGTGGCGTGAACTCGCGATCCCCGGATACATCGCCGCTCTGCTGGTGATCCTGACGATGACGGCTTTGGCCGCGGCAGGCTCGACCCTGGTGCCCAATATCAAAGGCCAGGCGAATTGGATCGCGATCGGGTCGTTCCGCGCCCAACCGGTGGAATTCGTCAAACTCGCAGCGGTGCTCGCCACCGCTCTGCTGATGACCGCTCCCGGGTTCGATGCGCGGCGTTTTCCGCATGTGCTGTTGGCTCTGGTGGTCGCGGGACTGCCGGCGGCGCTGCTCGCCAAAGAAGACCTCGGCAGCGCGCTGACCTTCGTGCCCTTGGCGTTCGGCATCCTGATCGTCGCCGGCCTGCGCCTGCGCCATCTCGCGATTCTCGCCACCTTGACGATCGCGTTTGGAGCGCTCGGCATCTGGGCGCTGCCCAAGGACGGAGCGAAAGCGTATCAGTACAAACGGATCCAGGCCTGGGTGCATCCCGATCAATACGCGCTCACCGAAGGGTATCAGACGGCGCGGTCGGTGGCTGCCATCGGCTCGGGCCAGGTGGTCGGCAAAGGCTGGAGCCAAGGAGATCAAAATCGCCTGGGCATGATTCCGGAAAAACACACCGACCTGATTTTCGCGGTCACCGGCGAAGAGCTCGGCCTGCTCGGGGGCCTGGGCGTGGTGTCATTGTTCATCACCTTCGCCTGGATCGGCCTGGCCAACGCCAGCGCGGCGCGCGATTCGTGCGGCCGCTATGTGGTGGTCGGTTACGTCTCGTTGGTTCTCGGCCAAGCCGCGATCAATCTCGCGGTCGCCACCGGCCTGATGCCGGTCACCGGCGTGACGCTACCATTTTTCAGTTATGGCGGATCGAGTCTGCTCGGCACGTGGCTCGGCTTGGGCCTCGCCTGCTCGGCGGCGACGTGGCAACCCCGCGTCGCGTGAGAAAAGAAAAATGACCCGCGGTTGGCAGCGCGACCACCTGTGCGAGGATTCGCGAATGAGTGATATGCCTCTTGCCGCCGGGATGTTGCTGGTCGCCAGTCCGCAACTCACCGACGACAGTTTCCGCCGGTCAGTGGTGTACCTGGTCGAGCATTCGACCGACGGCAGTCTCGGTTTCATCATCAATCGGCCGTTGGAATTGACCCTCGGAGAACTGTGGGCCGAGTGTCCGCCAACGCTCAGCGCGGCGCTGGCGGCCGCCGACGGAGGACCGGTCGAACGCCACAAGGGATTGCTCCTCCATCGTCATCCAGGCATTGCCGACGCTGCCACCATGGGCCACGGAATTTTCATCGGCGGCGACCTTGAGCAGATCATCGCCCATTGGTCCGCCGGCCCCGATCGCCACGGCCCCCGGCTTTTTCTCGGCCACAGCGGCTGGGTCGGCGGCCAACTCGAACGCGAAATCGCGCAAGGCGCTTGGCTGCTGCGCCCCGGTCACGGCGACCGCCTGGCCCTGATCACCGATCCAACCACCGGCTCCGACGGCGATCACCTCTGGCAACTGCTCAGCGGCGGCCCTTTCAGCATGCCTGCGCCGTCGTTGAATTAGTTTTTTTTGAAGACTGAACAGGAGAGGGAGTGGAGGTTCGCAGAGATCGCAGAGGTGAGATGGTGGCCGATTCGCTGACTTGGTTGGTCGAACTTGGCCGCCAAATATCCGCTAAAAA
>JANYGY010000277.1 GCA_025362255.1 Planctomycetales bacterium | reverse complement strand
CCAGATTGATGAAAATCACAGTTTTTTCAGGGGAATCGCACCTTCCTTAGCCGAACAGCATTGGGTGTGTCCCTTTTGTTGTCCTTTTTGTGGTGCCAGGGTTACCGTGGTGGCCCCAGGCGCGCGCATTAGCTACCTGCTTACTTGGGGTCAGTCGACGCCAACGCGTAGCGGCTGTTGATTTCTTTCCAATTCGCCACCGTCCACCACGCGTGCAGATAATCAGCCCGCCGCGCCTGATACGTAAGGAAATAGGCATGTTCCCACAAATCGATGGCGATGATCGGCGAACCCTGGATCTCGACGTCATCCATAAGCGGATTGTCTTCGTTGCGCGTGGTCGTGACCGCAAGCTTGGTCCCCGTCCACACCAACCACACCCAGCCGGATTCCTTGCGCGTTTCGCCTGCGGCTTCGATGGCTGACTGCATCTTCTCCAGCGAGCCGAAATCCGTCTCCACTCGTTTCAGCAGACCGGATGAAGGCGTGCCGCCGGTGCCGACCGGGGCCATGATGGTCCAGAAGAAGCTGTGATTGTAGTGACCACCAGCGCTTGAGCGGACGACGCCATCAAGTTTCGAGGCATGCGCGAGCAGCGCCGAGAGCGTGACCCCTTCCATTTTGGGATCGTTCTCAACCGCCCGGTTCAATGCATTGAGGTACCCTTTGTGGGTCTCATCGTGATGGATCGCCAGCGATTCAGGGCTGATCACCGGGACCAATGCGTCCACCGGATACGGTAATTTGGGCAACGAGTAAGGGGCCTCACTGGCGGCGGCGAATGTTGCCGAACCACTGAGCAGGAGTGCCATGCAGAAAGTGCGTGCGAGAGGGAGGCTGGTGAGTTTCATTACCTCTATCTTGAGTGCTAACTCGTGGCAGATCCAGTTGTTTTGATCGTGCAACGTGCAGTAGAGACCAAAAATGCGCTCGACGGTTACATCAATTCTCAACCGCCGGCTTGCTCACGCTCGGTTTCGGTTTGCGGCGTGACCGCGCGGGTTTCGCAGGCGCCATCTCCTGCGCTTTGAGCAGATGCAGGTAACGCCGGCAAAAGCGGTGCGCTTCATCGCGGACATATTGCAGCAGCTTCAATCCCGGATCGCGGCGACTCAGGCGCAATTCCTCGCCCGACGAACGGATGATCGTCTCTTCGGCTTTCGCCAAACCGACAACGCACGGCAAGGTGACCTCGGCTTCGCGCAGGGCGTCCATCGCCATCTTCACTTGGCCGTGGCCACCATCGATCATCACCAGATCGGGCAGGGTCGCGCCTTCGTCACGCAGCCGGCGATAGCGGCGGCCAACGACTTCGCGGATGGCGGCGAAGTCATTGTTGCCGGGGTTGCCGCTGCCGTCTTCGCCCTGGACCTTGAAGCGCCGATACCCGTCTTTGTTGGGCACCCCAGAGACGAACTGCACTTGCGCGGCGACCACGTGGGTGCCCATCAGATGGGCGATGTCGAAGCCCTCGATGACCTTCGGCGGCGCGCTCAGCCCGAGGTGCTGCTGCAGGGCGATCATGCCGGCGTGGAGATCGATCACCGGTGCGTCGGGTTCGTCGTAATCTTTGAGGTTCCCGCGCTGCTTGAGCCGGTCGATGGCGGTCAGCTGATCCCGGCAGCGCGCGGCGTCCTCGAACTTCAAGGTGCTGGCGGCGGCCTTCATCCGCGCGGTGAGCGAGGCCACGACTTCGGCTTTGCCCCGGCCCGACAGGAAGGCACGCAGGGCGCGGATGTCATCGAGGTAATCGCTGCGCTCGATGCGCAGGGTGCACGGCGCCGAGCAGCGTTTGATATGCCAGTTGAGGCACGGCTTGAAGGTCCGCCGCAGCGGATCCGGCTCGCGGATGTCCAGATCGCAGACGCGGAACCGGAAGACCCGCTGCAGGAAATTGAAGGCCCGATACAGCTCGGTCGCCGAGATGAAGGGGCCGATCAGATCGACGTTGGGGGTGGAGGCATCGCGGGTGCAGAAGACCTTGGGGAATTCTTCGCGCGAGATCGCGATCAGGGGATAGGTCTTGTCGTCCTTCAGTTTTACGTTGTAGCGCGGCTGCAGATCCTTGATCAGCGAATTCTCGACCAGCAGCGCTTCGACCTCGCTGTCCGTCTCGATCAATTCGAGGTCGACGACTTCCAGCACCAGGCGCAGCGTGCGCGCCGGATGGCCGATGCGGTCCTGGAAATAGGACGACACCCGCTTGCGCAGATTTTTCGCCTTGCCGACATAAATGACCCGCGCCTCGGCATCTTTGTACAGATAGCAGCCGGGCGCGTCGGGCAGCGCCGCGAGTTTGGCGATCAGCTCGGGGGTCATAGACCGTCAGTGAAAACTGGGCCGTCAGTGAAGAAAGCGTCCTCGTCATCGCCCGGCGCGGTCCACTCCGCCAGATGATTGGCGTACTGCGCCATCGCCACGTTGTGCTCGGCAGCACCCGTGATCCAGGTCCGCGCGCGGGCGACGAGTTGGCGCTCTTGAGTCAGCGACAGGTGCCCCGTGAGCACCCGCGTGCGCAAAAAGACCAGATAGGTGTCGAGCGCATCGCACATGCAGTAATCGTCGATCCGTTCGCGCTCGCCGCGTTCCCACAATTCCTGCACCATGTCGCCCTTGGTGCCCATCTTGCCCGCACCGCCGACCAGCCGTGAAACCAGGTTGAGCCCGCCGTTGATGGAGGTCGCGCCCTGATTGCCGAGGAAATCCTGGAGATCGAGGTGGGCCTGGGTGTTGAAGCGGTTGCGCGGCTGCTGGTATTGGCTGCCCACCGCGTTGAACCACGCCGGCACCGCGATGCCATAACGATAGGCCGCAAGTTCGAGCACTGGTAGATCGAAGAAGCGCCCGTTGAAAGTCACCAGGGTCGGCTTGTCGTATCCCAGCCAACCCTTCCAGAATTGCTTGGTGATCATCTGCGGGCGGAATTTGGGTCGGTCGAGGGTACGGACTTCGATCAGGCCGAAATCCTCGCCAACCTTGGCGATCGCGACCGACACCGGCACGTGAAAAGTATGCGCGACGAAATCTGATTTCCCGCCGGAGGTTTCGAGCAGGCGGGCGCGCTCCTTGGCGACCGCCTGCGCCGGCGTCAGCTGCGGCTCGTCAGGGAAACGGATCCGCTGCACCAACCGGCCATCGACCACGGTTTCGATGTCGAAAATCAAAAATGCAGGACGGTCGTTCATGGGACTTTCACCAGCGGTGGAACCTGACGTGACGCTTCAGCCCCAGGCGCGTTTCAATCGCTGGCACAGCTCATCGATCCCGTCGGCGGTGATGATCAGCGGCGGGGCCAAGCGCAGGGTGTTGTTGGCGCTGGGGCCGACGATCAGCCCTTCGGCGCGGGCCGCGGGGATCAGGCGCGTGGAAGGATCTTCGGGCAACTGCACGCCGCAGAGCAGCCCGCGCCCACGGATCTGAATCGCGGCGGTTCCAAAAACCTTGGCCAGACCGGCGTGCAAACGCTCGCCCATCGCTTGCACGTGGGCGTTCATCGCCGGGTTGAGCACGGTGCGCGCGACCACTAGGCCCGCGGCACAGGCCAACGGATTGCCACCAAAAGTTGTGCCATGTAGTCCCGGCTTGAGCAGATCGGCGCGCGGACCGCAGACGATCGCCCCGATCGGCACCCCTCCGCCCAGGCCTTTGGCCAAGCTCATGATGTCCGGGATGATGCCATCAAACTGGTGCGCGAAGTTGTTTCCGGTGCGCGCCATGCCGGTCTGCACCTCATCGACCACCAGCAAGGCGCCGTGCTGCTGGCACAACCCGCTGAGGATCTTGAGGAACCCCGCAGGCGCCGGCACCACGCCACCTTCGCCTTGGATCGGTTCGATGAACACTCCAGCGATGTCGTCGTTGCCGCTGGCGGTGAATGCCGCGGTAAGCGCCGCGACATCGCCAAAGGGAAGGAATTCCACTTCCGCCAGGGGGGCGAACGGTTCGCGGTATTTGGGATTCGCGGTCAAGGCCAAGGCGCCCATGGTGCGACCGTGAAAACCACCGTGGAAAGCGAGCAGCCGTTTCTTGGTGCCGCCGTGGACCTGATTGCCCCACAACCGAACGATCTTGAGCGCTGCTTCGTTGGCCTCGGTGCCCGAATTGCAAAAAAGCACCTTTCCTGGAAATGATGCCTCGACCAGCAGGCGCGCGAGGTCCTCCTGTTCAGCGATCGTGTAATAATTCGAGACATGGGTCACCGCCTGCGCCTGCCGGCAGATCGCCGCGAC
>JANYGY010000271.1 GCA_025362255.1 Planctomycetales bacterium | reverse complement strand
CCGTCGCGCAGCTGCAAGCCAAAGAAGGTCAGCCCAGCAATGAAATAGCCTTCATCTGTCAGACTCGAATCAGCGAAGATCGTCCGGTAGGCAGGCAGCCACTTGGCGAGCGAAAAGGTCTCGCCCGGCTTGACTTCGCGGGCAATCAGTGCGTTGACTTCCTCATATCCGCCGTCGAGTGACTGATGGCCGACCGGGACATTCAGGCGAGCACGCAGAGCCCACGCCCCGGTCAGCGCGATCTTGCCCAGGATTACTGCCCGGGCGCCACGCTTCTCGTAACATTGGATGGCAAGCCGATATTTTTTTTCCAGCGGAATACCAGTCTGACCCATGACGAAGTCTTTGCGCTCGGGGATCGGCTGACCCTGCATCCGTGCCGACTGCTGGAAAACCGAATAAGCGCGATTGAAATCGAGTTGCCAATCCGTGTTGAAGGTCTTCAGCACCCACGCCTTCATATCCGGCGGCAATTCTTCGCGAAAGCGACCCGAATGCTGATCCCACTCGTTCGTCAATGCGGCGAAAAACGTGAATGGACAGACCGCCACGTAATAATCGTATTCGCTTGGGCCAGAAGTGTGTCGGCACCCATCCTCGTCTGCTCCCATATCCGCGAGATCGGTGGCTGCCTGCTGTTGTTCGGTGGGCACACCCAGAATATCGAACTTTTGGCCTGTGATCGGGGAGAGAATCGTCATCTCCTGCACTTGCAGGGCCCACGCGGGAAATGACACGAGGAGCAGCAGGAGGTAGCGCATAGGACCCGGGCTAAGTCAGAGGGCGGTGCGGCGGACATCAGCGACGGGCTGATGGCTTAAAAACGTCAAGCCGACGCAGCCTGATGGCATGCGACGGCTTGCAAACCGGATCACCGGCACGGCATAGAACTGGGTGAGGCTGTCGGTCGGCGGCTAAGCGCTAGTCGACGCTGTCTCGGCCTTCTGAATAATCGAAGGTGAAGCCCAGCCACCAATCCGCATGGTCGCGAATGGGCTACACCCGCGACTTCATCAAGCGTTGATGGAGACGACTTCAACGACGGTGTGCTGATGACGATAGCCTTTGCGGCGATTGGTCATGTGCTTGCGGCGTTTGAATTTACCAACGGTGATCTTGTCACCGAGCGAATGCGCGAGGACTTTGACCACGGCTTTGGCGCCGGCGACAAAGGGAGCACCGACCTTGACCACGGCGCCATCCGCAAACAGCAGAACGGGCAGTTCGAGGGTCGAACCGATCACTGCGGTTTCGGCGCGATCGAGCGTCAGTTTGTCGCCTTTTTCGGCGCGATATTGACGGTTACGATCTTGAATGACGGCGTACATGGAGGACTCGCTTCTTTTTTCGGCAAAATTCGCACGTTCGCGAGTGGCGTCGGTGCGTGTTCGTTCGTACGTAATTGGGCTGCACCGTACACCGGCAACCCCTCTTGATGAGCATCAACCGTCAATGACGACGGCGACCCCGCGTTTGGCGGGAGCGGTTTCTATCGCCACCTCCGGAAGACGCAAGACCAGCCGAGGTCGTGCGCGTAGCCGCTTGACCAGAAAGCAGCCCAGAAGGGTTCGGGTGACCAACGGCGATCGGCAGGTTGGGACTGAACAACAGCCGGCGGAGGATGACCGCGTCCTCAAACACCGTGGATGCGCGAGCCACCGGCATCTCGATCGGGCGGCTTTCGATCGGCGGCGCCATGGGACTTGCCACCGGGATCACGCGGCCGGCGTTGCTGATCGGATCCTCAGCCAGTTCGCGTTCGAGGTCTGCCGGCTTCATCGCTGAAAGTTCTTTGGCCAGCTGAATGGCCTTGGCTTGCTCAACCATCAACGGGGCGAGCAGGCTTGGACGTACCGATTGGGCTTTTTCATTCCCCGTGGTCCGCCGTTCGTTGCGCGGACCACGATGGAAGGACGGCACCAGGCGGAATTCGCGAGCCTTCATCGTGGGATCGCCGGTGAAGACGATCTTGCAGTCTTTGCGCTGCTCGAGCTCGCTGATCTCTTGATGCCGCGCATTGAGGATGTGGATGGCGACATCCTGGGGCATCACGATCTCGAGCTTGGCCACGCTGCGCGTGTGCAGCATCTGGCGTAGCTGCCGCATGCAGTCGATCTCGATGCTCTCAGCGGTCTTCACCGAACCGGTGCCGACGCAATGTGGGCATTGCACCGACGACACCATCGCGTGGCTCGGCCGGGTGCGCTGGCGGGTCATCTCGACCAGGCCGAAACGCGACAACGGGGTGACCTGGATCTTGGCTTTATCGCTGCTCAGCGCCCGGCGCAGGGCGAGCTGGACCAAGCGCTGGTGACCGCGGTCCTCCATGTCGATGAAGTCGATGATGATCAGGCCACCGAGATCGCGCAGTACCAATTGCTCGGCGATCGTGTTCACCGCCTCGAGGTTGGTCATCAGCGCGGTCTGCTCGACATCTGACGACTCGCGATTCTTGGCGCTGTTGACGTCGATCGAAACCAAGGCCTCGGTCTGCTCGATCACCACGGTGCCACCCGAAGGCAGTTGCACCTTGCGATCGGAAATGTGCGCCAAGCGCTCTTCAACGCCGTAAAAAGTGAAAATCGGCAGCTCATCGCGGTGCAGCTCGATGCGATTCACCAGCTCAGGCATGAACACCTGGGCGAAGGCCCGCGCCTCGTCGTAAAGCTTTTCCTGGTCGATGATGATCTTCTGCACATCAGGGCCGGCGACATCGCGCAGGGTACGCACGACGACATCGGCTTCCTGATACAGGCAAAATGGCGAGCGCACGGTCTTCGACAGCGCGTCGACTTCACTCCACAGGCGCTTGAGAAATTCGTAGTCGAGTTTGATCTCGGCCTCGTCCCGTTCGGCGGCGGCGGTGCGGACGATGAAGCCGAAACCCTCGGGCGGCGTGCAGCTATCGAGGATCTTTTTCAAGCGCTTGCGGACCAGCGGATCTTCGATGCGTTTGGATACGCCCTTGGTCTGGTCAGAATGCATCAAGACGAGGTACCTGCCGGGAATCGACAGGTACATGGTCATGTTCGGACCCTTATCCTTGATCGATTCCTTGGTGATCTGGACCACGATCTCATCCCCAGGGCGCAGGATCGCCTCGATCCGCGTACCGCGAGGCTTGTCGTGGATCAGTTCATCGACGTGGATGAAACCATTCTTGCCCGTGCCGAGATCGAGAAACGCGGCATCGAGGCTCGGCTCGACGTTGGCGACCTTGGCCTTGTAGATGTTGCCGAGGTGCTGGCCATCGCCGAGGCGCTCATGCAAGAGCGATTCGAGGCGGCCATCGCGGATGACCCCGACACGCAGTTCCTGCTCGTCGAGAACGTTCATCAAAATGTGGGAACCCATGAAAAGGGCTTTCTGTTCAGCCTGAGCAACGTCGTTGGACGGATTACACCGCAGGCGGTGATCGGCGACGCGCGAATGCCTAACAGCACTCAAGCGCATCCAGCCGGATGTTGTGAAACTAGAAACCTTCTGACCATTAGCCAGCATCCTTGTCAGGAAGCTGACAGGACCGCACCGGGTTGGCTCAAAATGCGGAGCTTCATCGCAACGAGAGGCCCGGTGATGCCCACAAGCCCAGTTGTACACCGGGGCGGTGACAATAGCTTTCTCGCCGTCAGTCGTGCCCGTAGCTCAGTTGGTAGAGCAACGGACTTTTAATCCGTGGGTCCTGGGTTCGAGTCCCAGCAGGCACATTAAAGAAACCTCCGGTGAAAACCGGGGGTTTCTTCTTTTATTCAGACAGGCTCCTAAGCCGCGAAATGCTTGGACAGGCGTGGGCCGTCTTGATCGGCGTAGGTGTTGCCGCAGGCGCCATAGAGCCGCGTGCATGGACGCTGCAGCGTCTCATAGGCCATCGCGGCGATCGGTTGGCCGTGGCGCAGGATCAAGTCGTCGGTGTGCGGACGGACTTCGAGGACGGCTGGCAGGCCGACGCTGCGACCGTTTCGCAGACCCCAACCGGGGTCGAAAAAGCCGGCGTAATGCGCGCGGAAGTCACCTGCGGTCGGATCGTACGGCACCATTTCGCAGGCTAGGTCGGCGGGCACCGCGACCCGCTCGCGGGTTACCAGGATGTAGAACCGATCCTGCTCGAGATAGAGATAGCCGCCGCCGGGACGGGTCACCGGCTCGAAGAAATCGGCGGCGGAGTGTTGTCCGACCTGCGCCAGGACCAGCGGCTTATGCGTGCGCTTGGCGACGAATCCAACGATCGGACGTTCGAGATCGGCACCCATGACCAGCCGACCATCGAACAGGTGATCGGCTGGTGCGGGTTTGCCCGCGGCCCCAAACAACAATGGCTCGATCGCATGGCGTGCGGCAAGGGCCGCCTGGGTCAGCACCTGACGCTCGCGGAAGACGATGATCTGATTCAGCGACACTCCCGCCTGGGCCACGATGTTGAAACTGCGGGGAATCAATTCGATCCACAATTCGCCGGAATATCCTGCGGGAATCCGATCATACCGCGGGCTGCCGTCGGCCAGTACGCGGGTCGCCAGATCGAGTCGTCCGGTTGAAGACTTGCCGTTGGCATAGGCCTCGACCCGCTCAGGCAAGGCGAGCACTTCTTGAACGCGCACCAAATACACGCCACCCCGTGCCAGGCACGCTGGTCGGCTGAGATCGATCGGTTCTAGGGCCAGATTCTCGACCAGAGCGCGGACCCGTTCGCCCGGCACCGGCAACACCGAGCCGGGCATGCGGTAGGCTTCTTCGGACAACCGCAGATCCAGACTCGCCGGCTGTACCTGGCCAGGAATCAACGCCGGACCCCGCACATGTCCCGCGGCGATCAGTGCCTCGAGGCCGCTCGCGTCAAAGGTCCCAGAAGCGTGCAGCAGGTCGGTCATGCGGGGCGGACGATAGGCGACGCTGTCGCTGACGAAAGCTCGGCAGCCGCTCTTGGATGGGCGTTCGCCAGCTGCGATTTTTCGGAAACCGCTAAGATGCCGCATATGCGCTTTGTCTGGCTGGTTTTTTGGTGCTCGACCGTGGGCGCCAGTGCGGAAAGCAAATTAGACGCAGTGCGTGAAGAGGTGCACGACGACCGAACTTCAATCAATCAGCCGGCGTCCAGCCCAGGTGCAGATGATAAACGTCATTCCTCTGATCTGCAGCACTCTGATCCGTTGAGCGACGTCACCCAGGTCGTCATCGGGTGGGCCCTGATCAGTCCGTGGTATATTCCCATGCTAGCGCTCCACGACACCCGATTTGATCTCGGTTGGCCAGATGCCATGCCGCACCAGCCCCCGCGTCCGGAGCCGCGCGCGCTGGCGGTCGATGTCTTGATCGGAGGTCAGGCGGATGGCGATGGGGTCACACATCACTGGGTGCACGCAGCGATCGAT
>JANYGY010000264.1 GCA_025362255.1 Planctomycetales bacterium | reverse complement strand
GTCTTTTCTCCAGCACACCAGCGAGGTGTACTGGAAACGCAGGTGTGGTCCATATGCAAGGCGCCCGATGCGACGGAATGGCAGCGCCATTTCGAGTATTGGGCAACGCCGCAGATGGGCTGCAACTGCGTTTTCCAGGTTGAAATCAACCATCAAATTTGTTGGTGGTTAAAAGATCACGCAAACCCTTGAATAAGGCAATCGCAGCTAAGGGAAGAATAATAAAATAAAGACGGCCAGTTATTAAGAATATGCCGGAAAATACGGCTATGATAAGTGCGGCGCCCATGGAATAGAGCACCCCATTCTTAATTCCGGAGGCCACATTTTTTGTAATAATATAGTCGACTAGTTCATAGGCCTCGTTGAGCGGCACACCTGATGAGGACAATTTATCAACCGCCTTTTCCCGGTTTCTCAGGGTGCGCAAATAACTTTTAGCATTTCGGTATTCTTTGTGATATGTTAATAAAGCTTTACTCATTAATTAAATAGTAACATTATTTCCTTCATTTCAAGCGAGTTTTGGGAAGAATGAAGTCCGCAAACTGCTGATAATTGAATCACCAGATGGAGGATGATCCGAATCCTCACACTTTCAGGACGTTTCTTTTCCACGGCATTAGTACGGAGGAGCCGCGTACGACTGGACCACCGGAGCCGCGAGATATGCTCAAAACATAGACCAGAAATCGCGCTGACTCCCGGACTGACAGCGGCCATCATTTACGGAGACTCGATGAACGCACCTGCTCGACCGAATATCATATCCCGTTTCTTCACCGGCGCCGTGTTGTGGCTGGATAGCTACGGCGGTGATTCCCAGAAGGCGTCCGAGGATGAGCGGATCAACATCGTCCGGATCCTGCCGTTCATCGGCATCCATCTCGCCTGTTTCGCGGTCATCTGGGTCGGCTGGAGCTGGCCGGCGGTAATTTTCGCCGCCGCATTCTATGTCGTGCGGATGTTCGCCATCACCGGCTTATATCATCGCTATTTTGCCCACCGCACCTTCAAGATGAATCGGTTCTGGCAATTCATGGCGGCTCTGCTGGGCAACACTGCTGCGCAACGCGGGGCGTTGTGGTGGGCGGCCCATCATCGCCATCATCATCGCTACAGTGACGAACCCGAGGACATCCACTCGCCCAAGCAGCGCGGTTTCTGGTGGAGCCACATGTTCTGGTTCCTCGGCAATTCGAACTACCGCACCCGCTCGGAATTGATTCCCGACCTATTGAAGTTTCCCGAACTCGTATGGCTTGACCGCTTTGACATTCTGGTGCCGCTGATCTGCGGAATCGGCAGCTGGTATCTCGGGTACGCCTTGCAGCACTTGGGTTATGTGACCTCGGGGGCGCAGATGCTGGTGTGGTTCTTCATCTCGACGGTGGTGTGCGCTCATGGCACGTTCACCATCAACAGCCTGAGCCACGTGTTCGGCAGTCGCCGTTTCGAGACCACGGATACCAGTCGCAATAATTTCATCCTCGCGCTGGTGACGCTTGGCGAAGGTTGGCACAACAATCATCATCATTATCAATCAACGGTTCGTCAGGGATTCCGTTGGTATGAGATCGATGTGAGCTGGTACGCATTGGTCGCCCTGAGCTGGGTTGGGGTCACCAAGGACCTCAAGGGCATTCCAGCGACGGTGTGGAAGGATGCGAAAGAAGTGAAGCGCGCAGCCGCCAACACCACCGAGACCTCGCGCATCGGGGTCATTCCTGGAATGCAGCAAAGTCACTAACCTGACACATCCGACCTGCTGATGCCGCCCGCGGGACTCGGGCTTCGCTGATCGATTACGATCACGAAGCCCGGATCCCGCGGGCGAGTCATTTACTTTGAGGCGTGTTGTCGGGCTGAGGTCTGGGTCTGCGCCGCTGCGAAACAGGTGCGCGCGATCTCGGCGTAGCGGATCGCCTCGAGCCAGCGATCGCTTTCCTCGACCCGCACTCCCTCGGCATTGAGGAAGGTCCGCGCGTAGTTTATCGCCGGATGAAGGAGTTCAGGCGCGAAGATCAAATAATCGCCTGGTTTGGCCGTGTTCAGAAAACCGGCCATCGAACGGGTCCACATGGCTTTGAAATGGTCCACCGCAGCGGGCATCGTCGGTTCCGCCAACGGAACTTGGATGTGACTGCTGTTGCCCATGCGGCCGTGGAAGAAACGCACCCGTTCGAAAGCGGGTTGCAGAAAATCCAGCTTGGCAGCGAAATCGCCGTACGGCATTTCCAAACCGGTGTACCAATGGCTGAAATCAGCATTGAGCCGCACTTCAGGATTGCGTTCGATCATGCGGATCGTGCGCCAGGTGTCCTGGGTGATCGTCGCGCGATGGGTTTCGATATAGATCGGGAACCCCTCGCCTGCTGACACGGTGACGATCTCGCGGACCAGTGCGTCGACCTCAGCGTCGTCCTCATGGCCCCACGCGACGTGGACCGTGGCGCATTGATAGCCTTCGGCTTTCATTTTCTTGACCGAGGGCGCGACTTCAGCCGGAACATTGTAGCGATCGCCCCCGGCGCAGCCCATGCCCAGGGCGGTGCAGACTTTAGGGTCATTGCCCTGAATGCCGCTGAATCCCGCGGCCTTGATCGCGGCCAGCTTGGTCGGCAGATCGCCAACCGGGCCTGCGGAGTTCGCCGGCAACGTGTCAACGTTGCCCATGGTGATGTAGCATTCGAGCCGCGGCGCGCGGGTGCTGCCGTCATTGAGTGCGGGAATGCGGGGAGTGTTCGCCATATGCCGGCGCAATCTGGCCGAGCCGAGGCCTTCGGCAACTGCGCAGATGCTTCATTTTTCACTCAGCTACCAGTGCTTAGGCGCGTGGTGGGTTTCCCCACACCGACCCAGAGGTTGTCGTGGTACAACGACGGAGTCGCTGCCAACCACCCGATCCTGAAAGGATCCATCATGCGCCTGATTCCCATGTCCCTGGTCGCCGTGCTCACCTGTTCGGTACTCGCCACTCCGCTGTTCGCCGGC
This sequence comes from Planctomycetales bacterium, assembly GCA_025362255.1. Taxonomy (GTDB): domain Bacteria; phylum Planctomycetota; class UBA11346; order UBA11346; family UBA11346; genus CAIUVD01. The sequence goes on along the minus strand of JANYGY010000264.1, from coordinate 4,516 downwards.
GATGAGGTCGCTGACTCAGCGAAGACCCATTCTGGAAAAGCGAAGATGGCGAAGCATCTGGCCAAATTCGATGCCAATCACGATGGCGTGCTCGACGACACCGAAAAGGCCACCGCCCGTGCCGCCTTGGCGGCCCGCCTGAAAGAAAAGCACCCCGAACTGCTGGCGAAAATCGATACGGATGCGGACGGCGTCATCAGCGAAGCTGAAATGAAAGCTGCCCGCGCCACGCTGAAAGAGCATTGCGCGAACAAGAAGAAGCACGCAAAGGACGGTTAAGGCGGGCTGAGTGGTTTTAAGATTCCCACTGAGTCGAGGTGCGAACGTCGACTCAGTGGGAATTTTTACGAACGTATTTCCGAGGAAAAGTGGCTTAGCGAATCGTCACGACTTTAACCCCGTCCTTGATCTTGAGTTCGTCAACCAGGGCTATCGCTCCAGTCGTCTTGCTGACGAATTCGATCGCAGCCTCGTCGGTGGCAGACGATTCGGGCATTGAACCCCTGCCCGTGAAGACCAATTTTTTCCAACCGGTCAGAAATTGCTGATTATTTTTTCCGAGGCGCGTCAAGAGCGAGGTGGCGCTCGGCCCGCTTTTGACGACCACCACGATGACTTTAGAGCCATCTTCCCAGATGGTTCGCTTACCCAAAAAAACATCTTTCAACTGATCGTCAGTCAGTTGAGTGATGGTGCTGGCGGCATTGACGATCACCGCATCTGCCGCGGTGCACCATGATGCCAGGGTCAACAGTCCAAGCATGGGCAAGTGCTGGAAATAACACATTATAGAATCAATTCTGAGGGTTCCCATGGTCAGCTCAGAAGTCGAACGTCGTCTTGAGGGCGAAAACATTCCAGTACAGACTCTCGCCCTCAGGGTTGTCCATTGAGTCGATCAGCAAGGTGCCGCGATTGAGTTGGAATTCGACTTTGACCAGGAAGTGTTCGGTCACGTCGTAACGGACCGCCAATATGGCTCCGCGATGAAAACTTTTCGCCGCGTCTTCAATCTGCTGGTCGTGGATCCAATTGAATGCACCCATGACCTGGAAACGATTGAGTGGATTCGGCAGATCGGCGAGTTGATAATTCAGCGAGCCATAGGCGCCGACCATCCGGCTGTAACTGTTTGTTTTCAATAGAGTAGTGGTCGAAGGATTCGTCATATCGGGAATCGTCGCCTCGATCTCCGCCTTGTAATAGGTGTTCGAATATTCGCTGGCGAGGGTCCAGTTGCCGACTTGATATTCAGCGCCGACCGTGCCGTCAAAATAGTCAATCAAATCGACATTCACCGGCAAATCGACCACCGATCCGATGACGAGGCCGGTTGCGGGGGCTGGAACCGGAAATGGAAAGTTCTGTCCGACGACATAACGATTCCGGCCTTCAGCACGCATATGCGACGCGTGCATGGCTGAGGCCTTGGCCTTGAGTCCATCAAGCGGAGTGTTCCATGCCAGAAATCCCCCGTCAGACCGCTTGAGATTGATGCTGGTCAATTCACGGACCCCAGCGGTCTTGAAGGCGTCTGCGATCGGGCCGTCATCTGGTGAGATATTCTGCGTGCCGACGAATGCGGAAAGTTCGAATGAGCCTAAAGACTCGGTGTTGATTCCGAGGTTCGCCTGAAATCCGTTGGTCGCGATGAACACATCGCGAAATACCGCAGAGTAGACCCCGGCCGGCAGGAATACCGACGTCCGGGTCATATCGAGATCACGAAAGTCATTGTAGAGGGCAAGACCGGCCTTGAACCGTCCGGCGACCAAGGTGAGGTCGTACGTATCATCTCCGGTGGGTACTTGGTACTGACCAAATGCCCAATCGATCTGCGGTTTGTCATTACCGTATTTGCCAAGGTCGTAGGCCAGAACCTGCACGCCGATGCGCAGTCGTTCAATCGGAGTCGCGGTCGCATTAAGCGCGAATTCGTTGAGCTCGAACGTTCCGCCACCCATCGATCTGCCGAAGATATTATTGCCAGTGGTCGTCAGATATCCCTGGCTGGCAAAACCATGGATCTGCAAATTTGACGAATCTGCAGCATAGACTGCGGTGCTGCTTGCGAGCAGCGCCACCAGCGGAAGACGCGAAATCAAACGAGCCATGAAAGATCCTGATCAAACGAGGGAATACCGCAGCAGGCAAGGGATCGAAGAGAGTGATGATAACCCCACAAATCAGGAGGTGTCAATCGTCAAATCGTTCAGCTTGGTCATCTTGCGTAAAAGATCTACCGGTGCCAAGCCTCAAAATCACAAATGTCGGGACTCGGACTATTCTATAGAACTTTCTGCCTGACGTCAGTTTGGACTCCAGATCTGTTCCCCTGATCGGTTCCGGAGCCTGCGATGTAGCTGGTTTGGCTGGTTATTTTCGCATGCTTACACTTTGTGCACACCCTTGCCCTGGTAGCCTTATTCATTGCCGGCGCGGCTTATTGCGCAGCCGCTGGGCGCCGTTGGCGCGGGTTGGGAAGCGCCGCGGGCACCGTCGTGGTGGGGGTAGGCTGGTTGCTGGGCCTGGGGTATGGGGCGTTGACCGTGGCATTGATCGCCAGCTTGCTCGAGCACGGGCCGCATGATTTCGCCTATGCGGTGCTGGGCGTGTGGTCCGCCACCGCGGCGCTCCATTTTGCGCTCGGCTTCCTGGCTGGTCCGACCCGCGTCTTGCTGGTCCTGCCGATTGGTTGCCTGGCGATCCTGTTGGCGATGGCTGGTCTGGCTGAGCCCCATGCGGTGAGCCAGAATTCCGCGCATGCGATCGTCATCCTGCACAGCGTGTGCATGGCCACCCACTTGGCGGTGGCGTTGGTCGCGGGTGGCGCGGGCGGGCTGTACCTGGTGGCGGTGCGCCAACTCAAACGCGCTAGTCCGCGGGCGTTTCGCCTGCCCGCATTGCCTTTGCTCGAAGTCGTGACCGAACGCGCCCTGATCATCGCCACCGCGCTGCTGATGGCCGGTCTGGCCACGGGCGGGGCGGCGATCGAAAGCGCCCAGGCGGGCAGCCGCGCGATCAGCTTGGCGCATCCCTCGGTGGTGATCGCTTTTCTCAGTCTCGCGCTGCTGATCGGATTATTCGCCTTGCGGTTGACCAATCGGCTCGGGCGCCGGGGACTCGCGCTGGTCGCGGTGCAGACGATGGTTCTCGCCGGCTTGTCGGCGATCGGGCTGCAGGTGGTGGCGCATGGCTGACCTGGTTCCCGCCGGCGCTTCTGCCCTGCCACTCGGCCCGCAGCTCACGGTCTTTGGTATCGATCATCATCGCACGCCGGTGGCCGTGCGTGAGCGTCTGGCGATCGGTCAGGAACGGTTGCCCGAGCTCGTGGGTCGCCTGCGTGAACACCTGAACACCGGCGAGACCGTGGTGCTGTCGACCTGTAACCGGTTGGAGTGCTATCTGGCGGGCAGTCACGAATCGCGACCGCCGGCCGAAGTCCTCGCTGCTCTTGGCGGCCTGGACGTCGACACCGTGCTCGCCCATGGCTATCTCCATCGCGGCAGTGCCGGAGTGCGGCATCTGTTTCGCGTCGCCAGCGGGCTTGAGAGCCTGGTCCTGGGCGAAGAGCAGATCGTGCACCAGGTCAAGCAGGCCTACGAAACCGCCCATGCGGCCGGGTGGACCGGAGGGTTGTTCAATCCGTTGTTCCAGCGTGCATTGGGGGTTGCCAAGGATGTGCGCACCAACACCGCGCTGTCGCGCCACAAGCTCAGCATCGCCAGCGTCGCGGTCGATCTGGCGCGGCAGGTGCACGGTGATCTCTCCAAGGCACGTCTGCTGGTCCTCGGTGCCGGAGAGATGGCTGAACTCGCGGTGCGCTATCTGCGTGAACATGGCGTGCGCACCATCGGCATCGTCAATCGCACCAGCGAGCGGGCGTTGGCCCTGGCTGCTGCTGCCGATGCGCGGGTGTGGGATTGGGCCGATCTCGGCAAGGCGCTCGCGGAATACGACATCGTCGTCGCCTCGACCAGCGCCCCGCACGCCGTGGTCAGTTGCGCCGAAGTCCGCCAGGCGATGACGCGGCGGCGCGCGCCGTTGGTGTTCATCGATCTAGCGGTGCCGCGCGACGTCGATCCGGCAGTTGGCGAACTCGATGACTGCTACCTCTACAACATCGATCACCTCGAACAGGTGGTCGGTGCGAATCGGCAACTGCGCAGCGATGAAGTCGCTCACGCCGAAGCCCGGGTCGATGATCAGGTGCGCTCCTTCGTCGCCCTCGGCCACGCTGATCGAGCGCGCCTGCTCAGCGAGGTCGCGGGATTTTTTCACGATGTCGTCGAGACCGAAGCCGATCGACTCGCCGATCGGCTGACGCTCAGCAATCCCGAAGCGCGCAGCGAAGTACGCTACGGCGTCGAGCGCGCGACCGCCAAGCTGACCCATCGCCTGCACGCCTACCTGCGCGCCCATCCCGGCGATCCTGGGGCTGAACAGGTGATTCGCGACATTCTCGGAATTTCGTAAAGAGCGGGGCGAACAGGAGGGCGCAGAGGCGCAGAGGAAG
>JANYGY010000252.1 GCA_025362255.1 Planctomycetales bacterium | reverse complement strand
CGGCGATGCCGGTGGCCAAGGGCGTACGGTCATTGGTCCGCCGGTCGCCGGCGATCCCGCTGTCATCCACAAACCCCCAAATCTGCGGCGGCGCGATCGCGGTGTCGACGACCACCGGAAAATCAACGGACAGCAGACTTTCATTACCCGCGAGATCTTCTGCGGTGGCGGTCACCACATAGGTCGCGGCCGGCAAAATCCTCGCCGTCAGATCAACGCTCCACGTGCCGTCACCGGCGACGAGGGCGCGCCCGACCACCGCGCCATTCAGGCGCAAGGCGATCTCCGCCCCGGGCTCACCCGTGCCACTGAAGATCAGCGTGGTGTCCGCAGTCACCGCATCGTTGGCGCTTGCTCCGGTATCACCGCTGATCGCGCGGATCACCGGCGCCAGCGGGGCCGAGGTATCGATCTCCAAAACCAGATCGGGTGAGGCTGAGCCGCGATTGCCCGCGAGGTCGATCGCCACGGTGTGCAACGTATGCGTGCCCGCTGGCCAGGTCGGGCTGGTCTGCCACGTGCCGTCGCTGGCGACGGTCACCGTGCTGATCAGGGTCGCGCCGTCGTACAGCTCGACTCGCGCGCCCGGCTCGCCTACGCCGGCGATCACCGGGGCGGTGGCTTTGGTCACCCGATCGGTCGGATTGCGCCCGGTATCCGGAGCCAGCGAGCTGATCGGTGCCACCGCCGGTGGCGTGACGTCGATCGTCACGCTGGTCGGCAATGACGACCCCGATTGGTTGCCGGCGACGTCCGTGGCAGTGGTCGTCAACTGGTGGCTCCCTTCGCTCAGGGTGGTGCGGAACGCCCACGTGCCGTCTGGCTGCACGGTGGTCGTGCCGATGACGACGCCGTTGTCGAAAATGCGGATGAGCGCCCCCACTTCACCCGTACCACTGAGAATGGGTGACCTCGCCGAGGTCACGCCATCGGTCGCACTGAAGCCGGTATCCGGTCCCAATCCCGTCGACACGGGGGCCGCCGGGGCAATCGTGTCGATGGTATAGATCACCGGCAACGAAGTGCCGACGTTGCCCGCCAAGTCCTGTTGGCTGGCGATGATGACGTGGTCGCCATCGGTCTTCGCCGGCAAAGGCACGCTCCAGGATCCGCTGCTCGTCACCGTGGTGGTGCCGACCACGACCCCATCGAGCCGCACCGTCACGATCGCGCCGGGTACGCCACTGCCGGATGCCGTCGGCGCGGTCGCCGAGGTGATGCGATCAACGGCCGAGGTTCCCGTATCCGGAGAGATTCCGATCACCGCCGGGTTCGCGATCGCGGTGTTCACGCGCACGGGATAGCTGATCGCGGTCGCCGTATTACCGGCGATATCGCTCGCCACCGCGCCGAGTAGATGATCGCCGTCAGCCAACGTGAAACCGATCAGGCTGAAGCTCCACGAGCCGTCGGGCGCCGCGACCACACTGCCCACCACCACGCCGTCGACGGTCACGGACACCGCGCTGCCCGGATCGCTGGTGCCAACCATCGTCGGCGTCGGATTGCTGGTGATGCCATCGCTGGTCGAACTGCCGGTGTCGGTCGCCGGGGTCAAGCCGCTGACAACCGGCAGCGCCAATTGGCGATCAACCACCACCACCAAGGGCGCGGAGATGGCCCCGGTGTTGCCCGCAGGATCGGTCGCGCTGACGGTCACGGCGTACATCCCGCTGGCCAACGAAACCGCCGTGTAATCGAAGGTCCAAACACCTGAGCCGTTGACCAGCGCCGTGCCGATCACGATGCCGTCGAGGCGCACCGTGACGGTCACCCCGGCCTCGCCAGTGCCGGCGAAGATCAGCGTCGGATCATTGGTCACCGCATCGGTCGCGCTCGTCCCGGTGTCCCCGGCGATGGTCGCCACGGCGGCAACCGGCGGCGTCAGATCGACAATCACCATTCTGATTGCAGACGTCGCGGGAGGATTTCCCGCGCGATCGACCGCCACCGCGGTCAGCGGATGACTGGCCTCGCTGAACGTCGCGGCAATCCGCCACACCCCGTCTGGGCCCGCAGTCACGGTGCCCAGGCTGACCGCGCCATCGAACAACTGCACGGCGGCACCGGGCTCGGCGGTGCCGGACACGGTCAGCGTGGTGTCGTTGGTCAGCAGATCGCTGGCGCTGGTGCCGCGATCTTCGGAAATGCCGGTGATCGCCGGCACCGCGGTCACGGTGTCGATGATGAGGGTCAGCGGGCCGCCTGCGGGGCTGACATTGCCGGCGATGTCGGTGGCGGTCGCGGTCAGCGGATGACTGCCGTCGGCAAGATCGCTGGTCGGGGTGAATGACCACGTGCCGCCCGGCTGAACCAGGGCAGTGCCGATGATCACGCCGTTATCGCGGATGGTGATCGTCGCACCCGGCTCACCGGTGCCGATGACCGCCGGACGTTTCCTGCTGGTGATCAGGTCGACCGCGCTGACGCCCGTGTCATCGCCCGCAGCGAGTCCGAGCAGGGCCGGCCGAAGCGGCGCCGTGGTATCAATGGTGACGCGGGTGGCCGCCGAAATGGCACCGGTGTTGTTGGCGACATCGGTGGCGGTCGCCGTGAGATCGTGAACACCCTCGGACTGATTCGCGCTCGGGCCGAAGCTCCATGCCCCCGAGCCATTGGCGAGCGCCGTCC
>JANYGY010000247.1 GCA_025362255.1 Planctomycetales bacterium | reverse complement strand
AACTCCCCTCTGGACAAAATTCCCAACTGATCATATTTCCACCCCTCTGAAGAGTGCGGGCGTAGCTCAGTTGGCTAGAGCGACTGCTTGCCATGCAGTAGGTCGAGAGTTCGAGTCTCTTCGCCCGCTCCAAGAGAAACGCCAAAACCTCCGAGCAATCGGGGGTTTTGTCGTTTAAAACGGTCTTCGGTCAGCTCAGCCAATCCTCCACTTTGAGCGCTGGGATGCGCTTGAACTCGCGGGTGTTGTGCGTCACCAGCGTCCAGCCCAGCGAGAGCGCGAGGGCGGCAATCAGGGTATCCAGCGGACCGTTCGGAGCCGCGCGTTTTTCCAGTCCGGCACGAACGGAGCCGTAGGCCTCAGCCGCGGCCTCATCGAACGGCACGACCAGCAACGTCTGAAAAATGCGGCGAAGATTCTCATGTGTAGCTTCGGGGTGCGTGCTCTTGGACGCACTGTAATGGAGTTCCGCCAAGGAAATGCTGCTGGCACGGACCTTGGACGGCGGGTGCTTACGAAGGGCTTCGACCAGATCCGGATTCTTCTTCGCTAAGGCGATGCAGTGGTCGGTATCGAGCAGGTACTTCACCGCGCTTCACGAACCTCAGCGGCAGCGGTGGGCCAGCGCTTAAAGCTGGCATCCAACGGCGTGAGGTCATCCCACATCGCATCCCAGGAATCGTCCTCGATAGCGGGCTTGCTACCCACGCAACCCGGTGAAGCATTTTCACCTCACTCAGGTGATGAATCCGCCATCGTAGTTGTGCAGAGCAGTGGTTTCCGACGTGGCCTGGGATTCACGTAATTCACCGCACTGGGCAAAGACGCAGGAACAGCTCGTGCGGCAGCGGTACGGCGAGCTGCCAGATCAGGGTGATCGGCTTGCTGCCATGATGTTCCAGGCAACGGGTCAGCGGGCCGACTGCGCAATAGGGCTCATCCTTGCGTTCCTGGACAAATAGCAGGAAGCGCCAGCCATTACCTGGAGCCTCCAGGTAACGTCGACCGACCGAGCTGGTCGTGGTCGTCTGGGATTGGCTCTGCCATTGAAAACGATCCGGAGCGAGGGCCGCGTCGTGGTAAGCGCGGCGGCCGACAAAACCCACCGACTTGTCGATGGTGACGAAGAATGCCTCCCAACGCTCGTCGTGATTGCGCTCGACGCCGGTGTTCGACAAGGGCCGATCACCGTCGGTCCAGCGCCCGAGGGCGGCGAGGATCTCGCGGCGTTCATAGGACGCATGCAGACAGAGCGGAACTTCCTCGAAGCCGGGAATCGGTCGGGCCACGCGGTCATGACGCTCATCGAGGAGAACCGCCAGATCGCCTAGTTCGCGACGGATGGCTGGTGCTGCGCCCAGGCGGCGAAGCAGACCCCGGCCACCATCGTCCTGGGCGTGATCCATCTGGTAGGCGAGCATGCGCAGGCCGCGACGTTCGGGCTCGGCCAGATCATCATATGCGATTTCTGTCTCCGCCACGCGGCGGAACAGCGCCAACCTCTGCGGATCGTCGACATGAACCAGGGCACCCAATCGACGGCCCAGGTCTGCATCTTCTGGGCTGGGCGAGATGGTCGGCATGCCACACGCACGACGGAGCGCTGTCCATCCGCTGCCTCCGACATCGCGACGGTTGGGATACAGATCGCTCGGCTCCAATCCCTGGTCACGGACGAACCCTGCCAGGGTGACAGCGGCCTGACCCCTGGTCGCCGCATAGGCCTGCAATTCGATTTTAAGTTTCCGCCAATTTTGCTGAAGCGCTTCGCGCAGCGCGGCGAGGACCTGCTCTCGGGTCTGCGGCTCGAGATGCAGATGGCAACCGGGCGGCAGACTGGTGAAGCCGTCGGCCACAGCCTGCCACAGCGCTCGCCGGCCGAGGCCCGTGATCGGTCCAAGCAACCGATCAAAGCGGAAGTCGGTGCGGTGGCGACCGACGAAGTCGAGCACCAGACAGGACTCCTTGCGCAGTCCCCCGGCCTCGTGGTGACGCAGCCCGCGGCCGAGCTGCTGCTGGAAGACGACTGGGCTTTGGGTCGGGCGCAGAAAGAGAAGCGTGTCGATGCTGGGAATGTCGATGCCCTCGTTGTAGAGGTCGACCGTGGTCAACACCGCCAACCCGCCATGCGCAGCGCCACGTGCGAGCAGCGCCGGGGCTTCAGCTCGTTCTGCTGCTGGAGTATGGCCGTGCACGCAGCGCGCCGGGATGCCTGCCGCGGTAAACGTCCGGGCCATGTATTCGGCATGCGCCACCGACACGCAGAAGGCGATTGCCCGTGCCCGGGATGGATTTCCGGCCTTCGCCTGCCAGGCGCTGATGATCTGCCGGGCCCGCGATTCCGCAGTGAGGTTGATGATCTGCTCAACGCAGGCGCGCTCGTTGGCGGCGCCCCAGGGCACGTCACGGAAATCCGTCGCATCATCGCAGCCGTAATATTCGAAGGGCACCACCAGCTGCTGATCGAGGGCATCCCAGAGCCGTAGCTCGACCGCCGGGCTACCATCGGGGCGGGCATCGAAATGGCGCATGATCGATGCGCCATCGGCACGCTCAGGGGTGGCCGTCAGCCCGATCAGCCGCGTCGGACGCAGCATGGAAGCCACCTCATCGAAACGGGTTTCGGGACCCATTCGGTGACACTCATCGATGATCACGGTGTGCCAGCGTTCCGGAGTCGCCAGTAGTTCACGCGCCAGCACCGAGTCGATGGTCGCAAACAGGTGGTCGTATCGCGCTGGCTCATGACGCCCAGTCAGCAGACCGCCGAAATCACTGATGCCGAGCGGGCGAAGCACCGAACGGAACGTGTCAAGCGAACGCTGGAGGATCTCCTGCCGATGAGCGATGAACAACAACGTCGGCGGAGCCCCGAGTGCTTCGCATGCCCGTCGGTAGTCGAGGGCTGCGACCACGGTCTTGCCCGTACCGGTGGCCGCGACCACCAGATTACGGTGGCGGCCGCAAGCGCGCTCGTGGGCGAGGCGTTCGAGCATCAGCCGCTGGAAGGGCCGCGGCACCCAATCGAATGCCAAAACAGTCGCGGTGCCTGACTCTTCATGTTGGCCCCCACGCTCGCGGGCGAGCGCGGCCACCAACGCGGCACGCGAACCCTGATCACCGGGACGGTATGCTTGAAACTCAGGGTCAGCCCACAGGCACTCGAACTCGGTCGCCGCCCGGGTGAACAGTGCCGGCTCACCAACCTGAGGCACCTTGACCGTCCACTCGATGCCACCGAGAAGCGCCGCCGCGGACAGGTTTGCCGATCCGATGTAAGCAGTGCCCGAGCCAGTCGCGCGATGCAGGATCCAGGATTTCGCATGGAGCCGGGTACGACTGCCATCAAGTGAGATCCGCACCTCGCAACCAGGCAACGACGCCAGGGCCTCGACCGCATCGGCATCCGTGGCGCCGGTGTAGGTCGTGGTGATGACCCGCAGCCGCAACCGCGGTTGTCCATGCACTCCGGGCGCGGTGGCCTGCTGAAGGACATCCAGCAATTTCCGCACGCCCGACCGCGTGATGAAGCTGACCAGGATGTCCGCCCGGTCGGCCGTGGTCAGTTCGCGGCGCAATTCACCCAGCAACGAGGGCTCGCCACGGCCGGCCGTGAACAGCCATGGCTGCATCAGACCGGTGACTGGCAGTTGTGGGGCAAGCGGGTCCTGGTGGATCGATTTCAGGATCCGCAGTGGCTCTGGAAGCGGGTCCACCGGCAGCGGGGCGCGCAGCGACGCCAGCATCTGGTTCGCGAGCGCCAGCGCGTTCTTGGCCCCATGCTCCCCGCTTGCCGCAGCGTCGAGCAGATCAACCAACTCGGCATGGATATGATCGGCAAGCCGCTCCGCTAACTCCTCAACACGGCACGGGGAAAGTTCAGCCCGCCAAGGGCCGTCGATGGGCAAGCGCGCCTGCAGGGTCGCATCAAGCGTGCGGTCATAGGCGCCTGCCGCGAGATGGTCGTTCATTCTTCTGCACGCTATCTCGTGTCCGTGTTGGATGCCACGGTGATGCCCCCACCCGCGTCATGGATGGAGAACTCAGATGCATTCAACCATGATTCCATGGCTCATTCCAATTCACCTGCAATTTTCGGCATCACCTCGACCAAATAGGCTGGCAGTGACAACAGTCGATATTTGGCCACTTTCCCGGTCGGCGTCTTTGCGTCGATGTCATGGATGACGGGTGGTGCGCTATTGAACCGCACGGCCCAGGGCAGGTCGCAGCTGGCCATGAAGACGTGCAGGCTTCTCAGCGTGCCGCCTGCTCCGGCCTTCACTTCGATGGGCAGGATCCGTCCGCTCAGGTCAGTGATGTAATCAATCTCTGCCGATGAACCGCTCTGTTCACGCACCCAGTACCAAAGAGCCGGATCTTCTGCCGACACCGGGGTGAGGCGCAGGAGTTGACCAACCACCTGCTCGGCGATGGCGCCGCTGTTGACGAGGTTGATGTCCTCGGCTTTTTCCAGATGCGACAGATCGAGGCGCAACGACGTTGATGTGAGCCCAACATCGAGATGAATGACTTTCATGGTCCGCGTGTCGGCCCCTGCGCCTATTGGCAGGCCGGTGGCGGGCGTCGAGATGACCCGATGGCAGACCCGGGCGAGCGTGAGCAGGTCGAGGGCCTGCCTGAGAGACACCGCGCGTTCGTCGCGATCGACCTTGGCAAACGTGAATTTCTGACCGAGTTGGGCCGGAACCGCGTCGAGTACCGCGGTCAGTCGATGATGATGCGCTCGGTTGGCATATTTAGCGAAATCATCACGGATGGTCGCCAGCAAATCGCGATGTACCTCGGCCACCGGAGGAAATGAGCGATCTCGTCGATAGGCCTCGACCGCGGCCGGCATGCCCCCGACCAGGACCCACGAGCGGAACAAGCTAATGGCCTTGGCATGCAGCGCCGCGGGCAACGCCGTGCCGCTGACGATGCGCTCAAGCGTCACCTCGTTCTGCAGCCAATTGACCAAGCGCTCCTCGTCGCATGCATGGCAGAATTCGAAGTACCCCATCGGCTCAAGATGGAGATAGGAAATCCGTCCGACGGGCATGGAGAACTGGTGCTCAGCCAACGCAAAATCGAGCAAGGAGCCCGCCGCGACGACTGGGACCTGAGGCAGTTCCTCGGCGAACCAACGCAACTTGGCCAACACCTCTGGCACCGCCTGGATCTCATCGAGGAACAGCAGCGCGGACCCATCTGTGGGAATGGCCCGCCCGATGATGACCTCCAATCGACGCAGGACCGCCACCGGATCGTTATCGACGAAACACGTGGCCGCTTCTGGACGACGTTCGAGATTGATTTCGATGACACTCCCGAAGCGCTTGGTTCCCCAGGTGCGGATCAGCCACGACTTCCCCACTTGGCGAGCTCCACGCACGACGAGCGGCTTGCGCCTTGGGCTGGAAGCCCACTTTTCGAAATCGATTCCACGGTTTCTTAGCATAATTTATGCTATTTTAATAGGTATATATAGCAAATTAATTGTTTTTAATATCGGTATAAAAAGAAAAACACACTTAGAGGTTTGCTCCTAAGTCCTACCATAAAAGGTACATGTGACGACGTAAGAGCCTGCGATCACATTTTTTAAGTATTTGTTAATACTCGGGGCTATCCACGAGCGTTAAAATGAAACGACGATCGGCGCGTGAACGCCGATCGTCGTAAATTTCCAGGCAACGTCGGACGTTGCGCATCCATTTGTAAGATTACGGCTTGAAGGTCTCGGGGGCCTTGGCGGCGGCGAGGACTTCGAGCAGTTCGACGTCAAAGATGAGGACCTGGTTGGCGCCGATCGACTCGGGGCCTCTCTCGCCGTAGGCGAGTTCGGAAGGGATGTAAAATTTGAATTTATCGCCTTCCTTCATGAGCTGAAGGCCTTCGGTCCAACCGGCGATCACTTTGCCGACGCCGAACGTCGCTGGGCCGCCGTGCTTGGCGGATGCATCGAACTCGGTGCCGTCGAGGAGGGTGCCGGCGTAATTGACTTTGACCTGATCGGTGGCGGTCGGCTGCTTGGCGTCTTTTTTGGCCGTGGCGGCGACGACTTCGTATTGCAGGCCACTGGCGGTAGTCTTGATGTTCGGCTTTTTAGCATTCGCGGCGAGCCACGCGACGTTGGTCGCCTTGCGCGAGTCGCCGAGCTTAGATTTGGCGGCCTCGACTTCGGCCTGGAACTTCTTGAACACTTCCTCGGACTCTTCCTTGGGGATCAGGCTCGGCTTGCCGGCAACCGTGTCCTGGATGGCTTGGAGCACCAAGGCGACATCGAGATCGTATTCCTTGACCGCGCCCGCCATGTTGGTGCCGATCAGGTAGCTGGCTTTTTGCTTGGTGGTGAGCTCAGCTTTTTTGTCGGTCTTATCCACGGGGGTGCTTTCAGTGGGCTTGGCGCCGGGAGTCGCTGCGACCGGGGCGGGAGTGGTTGAAGGTGCGGGTGCAGGCTTGGTGTCGGCCGGAGCCGGGGCGGCATCGGCGGCAAAAGCCACGGCGCCAACACACAGGGCGAGGATGGACGTACGGATCATGGGTTTCCTTGGGAAGTCGCGAATGCTGCTGCACCAGTGCGCAGGCACAACTCCGAAAAACGGTCTTGCCCCCCGGACATCGTTTTTACCGTGGCGGGATGCGTCTCGCCCTGGTCCTCGCGATCCCCCTCCTAGCTGCTGGTGCCGAGGCGGCCGAACCCGTCATCCGGCTGGTGTCGAGTCTGCCGCGTACCGGCTCGGCCAACGCGCAGACGACGACGATCGTCAACGGCATCCGCTTGGCGATCCAGCAAGCCGGAGGCAGCGTCGCTGGTTTCAAGATCGCCTATGAGGACTGGGACGATGCCAGCCCCGAGCAGGGCAAGTGGGATCCGGCGGTTGAAAATCTGAATGCTGATCGCGCGATCGCTGACCCCCAGGTGATGGCCTACATCGGGACCTATAACTCAGGCGCCGCCAAAAGCGTGATGGCGAAATTAAATTTGGCGGGGCTGCTGATGGTCAGCCCGGGCAACACCGCGGTCGGGCTGACCAAGCTCGGCGGCACACCGACCGAGCCGGGTTGCTATCGCCCGAGCGGCAAGATCACCTATTTCCGGGTCGTGCCGGCCGACGATCTGCAAGGACGGGTCGGCGCCGAATTCGCCAAGGAACTCGGCTGCAAACGGCTGTTCGTCCTGCATGACCGTGAATTGTACGGCCAAGGCATCGCCGATCAGTTCAAGCTGACCGCGGAAAAAATCGGACTGACCGTGGTCGGTTACGAAGGCATCGATGTCAGCGCCGGAAACTACAAGGCGCTGGTGACCAAGATGCGCGCCTTGTCGCCCGATCTGGTGTACTTCGGCGGAACGACCCAGACCAACGCGGCGCAGCTCGCCAAGGATCTGGTCGCCGGTGGCTTGAAGGCGAAATTCTTGGTCCCGGATGGATGCCGCGAAGATGCCTTCATCGAGGCCGCCGGGCCAGGCGTGCTCGAAGGCCGGACCTACATCACCTTCGGCGGCGTGCCGCCCGAACAGCTGACCGGCAAAGGTGCCGATTTCCTCGCCGCCTATCGCAAGACCTTCAACACTGACCCCCAGGCGTACGCGGTCTATGGCTATGAAGCCGCACGCGTGGTGCTGGACGCGCTGGGGCGAGCAAAAAAAACCGATGACCGTCAAGCCGTCATCGATGCCGTCGCCGCGACCAAGGATTTTTCCGGCACCCTGGGGACCTGGAGCTTCGACGCCAATGGCGACACTACCCTTGCCGTCCTCAGCGTCAGCACGGTCGAGGACGGCAAATTCAAGCCGTTGAAAGTCATCGGACAGTGATTGGCCAGTGACGGTCCAACGTACCTCAGCCCATTTCACCAATGATAGAATCCGCCCATGACGCTGACTGACGTGATCGTCCAGCAGGTGATCACCGGGCTGTCCAACGGGCTGATCATCGCCCTGGTCGCACTCGGCTACACCATGATCTATGGGATCATCGAGCTGATCAATTTCGCCCACGGCGATGTGGTGATGCTCGGCAGCTTTGCCGCCCTGACCGTGATCGGCATGTGCGGAATCACGCCCGGCCCGCAGGGGTCGGTGCCGTGGGTGGCGGTGGGTGTGCTGCTGGTGACGGTGCCGCTCTTTTCCGCGGCGTTGAATTGGAGCATCGATCGCTTTGCCTATCGTCCGCTGCGCCAAGCGCCGAAACTCAATGCCCTGGTCGCTGCCATCGGCGTGTCGTTCATCCTGACTAATATCGGACTGTTCTGGGGTGGGGCGCCGATGGCGGTCTTCGGCGGTGGCGCGGCGGCGAATGCCAGCGCCCCGAAGGACTTCCCGGATCTGCTGGGTTACCGCAACCTGTTTGGCGAATCGGAAATCCAGCTCACCGCCAAGGACTTGCTGGTGTTCGCGATCACCATTCCGCTCATGGCGGCGCTGACCTGGTTCGTGACCCGCACCCGGCTGGGCACCGCGATGCGCGCCTGCGCCCAGGATCCGACCGCCGCGGCATTGATGGGCATCGACACCAACCGGGTGATCGGTGCGACATTCGCGCTGGGCGGCGCGCTGGCCGGTGTCGCTTCGGTGGTGTGGTGCCTCTACAATAATTCCTTTTCGTATCAGATGGGGTACCGCATCGGCATCGATGCGTTCACCGCCGCGGTGCTCGGCGGGATCGGCAATCTACCCGGCGCGGTGCTCGGCGGCCTGGTGATCGGCCT
>JANYGY010000141.1 GCA_025362255.1 Planctomycetales bacterium | reverse complement strand
AGCAAAACACCCCTGAGCATCGCGCTCAGGGGTGTTTTGCTTTTTTCTCGCAATATTCGTGGGCCGGGCTTGCGACTAAAAACATATGAGTAGCCTCAAAGGATGATCAATAACCCAATCCCCGTGCTGTGTTCCGTCATTCTGCTCGCGTGGTGCACGGTCAGCGGGGCTCAAGCAGCCGAGTTGAAAGGCGTCAACCTGGGCACCTGGGTCAGCGGCCCTAAAGTCGCGGCCAATGATTTGGCGGGAAAGGTGGTCATTTTCGAATACTGGGGCGTCAACTGCCCACCATGCCGCGCGAACATCCCGCACATCAGCGAGTTGGCGGCCCTGGCTGATCCCGATCGTCTGGTGGTGATCGCCAACCATTGCCAGGGCCCGGGCAAAACCGCGGCGGTGTGGTCTGAATGCAAGGGCACGGATAAGCCGTCGGTGGTCGAAGGTGGCGAGCTGGTCGGCAGCAATGTCAACAGTATCCCGCGGATTTTCGTGTTCGACCATACCGGGGCGCAGGTCTTCGATGGCCGTCCTGGTGAAGTGAATGATGCGATGATTGCGAAATTACTGGATGCAGCACCAGGCCCGATGGTCTCCAAGGGTGATTTCAAACTGTGCAAATCTGAAATCGCCGCCTTGACAGCAAAGACCGGCAACGTCGCGGGATCCTTGAAATCGTTGCGCAGCAAAAGCGAAAAAGGCAAGGACGACGTGAAGGCCGAGGCCAACGCGCTGCTGCAAGGCGTCACCGCGTATCTCGACAAGAAAATGGCGACGATCGTCGCTGCCCGGGCCGAAAATCCGGTGCTGGCCGCGACGACCCTCAGCAAAGTCCTCGCCCAGATCAAAGGCGATGAGACCGCCAAGCCGTTCGAAGCGCTGCACGCGGATCTCAAGGCCGACAAGGCATTCCAGAACGAGTTGACTGCCGCGGATAAATTCTCAGCGATTCAAGCTGCGGTGTCCAAAGCTGGTCTAGAACAGGACGACCTCCCCGCGGCGAAAAAAGGCGACCTCGCGAATGCGGTCCAGGCGATCGATGCCTTTCTCAAAGCCTATCCGACGACCAAGGCCGCCGGCTTGGCGCAGTCGCTGAAGTCCAAACTCACGAAGTAACTTTCGATCCGCTGAGTTGAGATGCGTTTTATCAGCGTTTTGGTGCCGCGTAATGACGCAGCGGCACGCTCGCAGGGACGACCTCAACCGGCACGGTGGTGAGATCGCCACCGTCCAGGACCTCACCCAGTTCAATTCGCCACCAGGGTTCCAGCGCTGCCGGTTTGGCGCCGGTGCCGATAGCCAGGTCAAGGCTGCGGGTGGCCGGAATGAAGACCATCGCCTGGGCGTTGATCGCCGGCATATAGCTGGCGCTGAGCACTTGGCGCATCCACCCGGCGTCGGCACGCGGACCGGCCGCGACCAATCCGCGCAGGCACGTGCCGCGGGCATCTTGCGGCTGATGATCGCGGCGTTCGCCATTGGTGCCGGTGAGCCAACCGTTCACCGGATCATCGCGATGCAGCCCATCGGCCGCCTGCCAGACGATGGTCGCGGTGGTGGCATCAGCCAATAAGACAAAATGGCTACTCGCGACCGGCTTCGCGGCAAATCGCGCCACCGCCGAAGCGACATCGTGATCATGCTGCAAGATCGCGGCCAACCGCAGCCCCACCGGTTCAGCCCCGGGCAGCTCGGGCCCGGATTGGTTAAGCAGGATGCAGGCCACCAGCCCTGCATCGTTCATGCCGCTGACAATCGCGCTGGATCCGGGCCACGCGACTGCCGCGTAGGGCCGGCAACCGGTCAGGCGCACGATCTCGATGAGCGTGCCTGGGCCGAGGACCGTGGCCGGAAAAAAATCCATGTTGCGCGCGACCCGCAGCGGTTGGCCCTCGTGCGGCAGCGCGACCACCGCTGAACATTGCGCGTCGACCAGGGCATTGGCCTCAATCAGCATTTTAGGATCGACCTCGGCGGCCACCCCCAAGGCCGTGAGCCGGGCGCGATCATCGGCAGAGATCGCGGCGAGGGTGGCGGCAAAGGGCTTACTGCGGCGAGCGATTACCAACCGCGGCTGCAGGCTCATCAATCCCAGCAGCGGTTTGATCCGATCGCGAAACAGCACGCCTTCGGCCGTTCCGATGTCACTGGGCGAGCCGCTGACCAACGCCAAAGGCAGGCCCTTGGTGATCACCAACTGACCATTCGTGGTGGTCGCGGGCCGCCACTCCTGGGCGCTGACGCGTCCAAGCGACAAGACCATGCTTTCGAGGAGCAGGGCGAAAACCGGCATCCGCGCCAGTCCGGTAAGCAGAAGAGCACGCAGCATAATCATTTGATAACAAACGATAACAAATGGTCAAGGCCTGGGCTGACGTAGTTGGTGCGGTGCACCGCGTCAGGCGGCGCTCTTCACCACGTCAAGCTAGTCACCACGTCAAGCTGGTCACCACGTCAAGCTGGTGGCCCGGTCGAGGATCGAGCCGAGGAACGTGCGTTTGCGCTTCTGTCCGATTTGGGCGTATTCCGGCTCTCCGCCAGCAAGCACCGTTTGGCAGTCGTGGACGATTTCGTCGGCGTTTTTATAGCGCTTTTCGGGCTGAAACGCCATCGCATGCAGAATGATCCGAGTCAGGCCCTTGGCTTTCGAATGGGAACCCAGATCGAGATGCGGCGCCTCGGTGGCGACCATCAGATGCGACAGGATCTCTTCGGGGCTGCCGCCATCGAATGGGACCTTGCCGGTGGTCACGTACCAGAAGGTCGCGCCCAGCGAATAGAGGTCGCTGCGCAGATCGAGGCTTTGGTTGTGAACCTGTTCGGGCGCCAAGTAACTCGGGGTGCCGGCGATGAGGTTGTCGGTTGCGACTTCGCCGATCGGCACGGCCACCCCGAAATCCGAGATTCGCGGATTGCCGTTGGCCTCCATCAGGATGTTGGCGGGTTTGATGTCTCGACTGATGAATCCCGCGCTGTGCACCGCGCCCAGGCCAGCGGCGCAATCACGCAGCAGGATCAAGGCCTGCTCTTCGCGCACCGGCCCGTGCTTGAGCACGTGGCTCTGGAGGTCGCCACCGGTGACCAGTTTCATCGCGATGAAGGGGCACTGACCGACCACGCCGGCGTCGTACAGCGTCACCACATTCGGATGTTCGATTGCGCCCATGATTCGCGCTTCACGCAGAAATTCATCGATCAGCTTGGCGCTGAACCCTTCGCGGGCGGCGTATTTTGGGCTGACGATCTTGAGCGCGACCTTGCGTTTGATCGCATTGTGTTCGGCTTCGAAGATCACGCCCATCCCGCCTTCAGCGAGTATATGGAAAAACGTGTAATTGCCGAAGGTTTGACCGACGCCACTGGTCCCGCGCCGGGAATGGGAGGAGTCGTCAGACATCCGCAAGCCTGTTGCGCGGAACTGCCGTGATTACCGCAACAGCCCGGTACCCCGCAGAGGCACGCTGGCGAAAAGATCGACGATGTTGCCGCTCAAGGGTCTTCACCCGGGCAGTCTAGCCGCCGTGACGGTTGGTCGCAAGTCCTTGCCGTGCCTTGAGCGAGGCGGACAGGCGCCCGAGCTTGGCTTCAAGCGCAAACGCTTAGATTTTTCAGATGCTTGAGGCCGAAGCCGTAACTGATCCCGGCGTCACCGGTGCGACCCTGGTCGAATCGGGTCCCGAGCTTGGCTATACCGTATCGGTCGATGCGTTTTCGGGACCGCTCGACCTCTTGTTGTTTTTGGTGCGCAAGTCCGAGCTCGACATCATCGAAATTCCGATCGCGACGATCACCGATCAATTCGTCGCGCTGATCAAGCAATGGCAGCAGCAGGGCGAACTTGACCTCGAAGCCGCCGGCGACTTCATTTTGATGGCCGCGACGTTGCTTGAGATCAAGGCGCGGACGATCGCGCCGCCGCCATTGGATGAAGGCGAGGTCGCAACCAACGACGACGACGATGCCCTCGACCCGCGCGCCGACTTGATCGGCAAACTGCTTGCGTATCGGCGTTTCAAGGAAGCCGTGGGGGTGCTCGGCGAATTGGAGAACGCCCGCTCGTTGCGGGTTCTGCGCCAGACGCGTGAAGACATTCCCGAGGACCCGGACGAGGCCACCGGCATCGACCTCGGTGAACTCGACGTGACCCAATTGAGTGCCTTGTGGCAGACCTTGCTGATGCGCATCGGCGGCGGCGGTCCGCGCACGGTGATGAAGGATGACATCCCGATCGAGGGCAGCATCCGCCGTCTGACCGAGCGTGCCGGCAGTGAAAAGCAGCTGACTCTGCGCCAGCTCTTCGCCGCCGAGGACACCCTCCAGGGACGGGTCACGATGCTGATGGCGACGCTCGAATGCACGCGCCAGCGTATCGTGCTGACCGCGCAGCATGAACAGTATGGCGAAGTCGAACTGCGCTTTCGCGATGAAGCCGACCGGGTCATCACGGTCACCACGTTCGCCCCCGATGAGCCGACGAAAAAACGCCGCAAACGCCCACCGCTGGTGACCTATCATGCCCCGGTCGCGCCGACCGCGGATGAGCTGGAAGACGCTCCCGAAGCAGCCGACGAAAAAATGGAAACCGACGAGGATCGTTTCCTGCGAGAGCTGAACGAAGCCTGCGATCTCGACGGCGTACTCGCCCGCGTGGTCGATGTCGAACAAGGATTTCAACAGTATTGGGAATTGCTCCATCCCCCGGTGATCGTCCCGGTGGTCATCCCTGAGCCGGTGTTGGCCGTCGCCTCGATCAGCGCCGGCGAAGTGCCCGCGTTGGTGGAGGTGGCGCTGACGGCTGTGGAGCCAGTGGCCGTTGAGCCAAGGGTGATCGAGCCAGTGGCCAGGGAACCAGTGGCTGTGGAACCAGTGGCTGTGGAACCAGTGGCCGTCGAACCAGTGGCCTCCAAAACTGATGTCGAGGTAGAGCCGCAAGCGGTGCAGGTGCCGATCGTTGACGCTATCGACTCTCCCGTGCTGGCCGCGGTGGAGCCGGTGCTCTCGCCAACGGAAGTGAACTGCGAAACACCGATCGTTTCTGCGCTCAGCATCGACGTCATCCAGCCAGAACCTGCGCCCGCGCCAGAACCAGAACACACGATGGTGACCGCGCCGGTGGAAGCCGCGATAGTCGACGTCGCGGCTGCGCAGTCACCGCACGTCGCAGAAGCGGAAGTTCTCGCCAGCGAGCCGCTGCTAGAGCTCGCGTCCGAACCGATCGCAACGGAAGCGATTACACCAGAAGCGATCGCCGATGTCACCGCCGATGTCTCGGCCACCCCGATGCAACCCGTCGCGTCGATCCTGCCGACTGAAGTGGTCGAGGAGACTCCGCCCGAGCCGATCATCCAGGCGGTGGCCAGCGTCTCTTTAGCGATCAGTCACGAACCACATATCCAGGTCGATCTTGAACTCAGTGAGCCGACGCCTGAGATCGACGACCTCCGCGATAACCTCACGCCTGAAGATGTCGCTCTGGTCGCGCCTGATGCGCCTGTCGCTCTCCCCCCGACCACCGAAGTGATTTCCCTCGCGCCCTCAGCGCCACCAGAGGTGCCAACTCCTCCGGCCGCTGTCGAGTTGGCCTTGCCCCCAGCGCTGGTTGCCGAAACAAACATCAGCGACCTCGCGCCGGACCTGCCTGAGATAACCGAGCCGACGATCACGGTCGCTCTATCACGTGAGTCTCCGAAGGTGATCGAACGGTCAGCCGACCCAGTCATCCCCATGACGGAATTGGCGACGATCGCGCAGCCAATCCCCGTGCCTGTCGTCGTTGAGCAAACCTTCATCGCACCGCCAGTAGTTCCATCACCAGTGGTTCCATCACCACTGATTCCCCAGGCACTGGTTCCCCCGTCCGTCCGTCGATCAGCCCCGCGACCACTGACGCGCACGCTGTGGGTGCTCCTTGCCGGAATCACCGCCGGATCGATCACGGGGTGGTTGATGTTGGCGCAATCAGCGACGCTGATCCCGAGCGAGACGCCGTTGGCGTTGACCGCTGATGTGGTGCCGCAGCCGCTCGTCGACGTTGTTCCCGCGTCCACGCCCGTAGTGGATCCATCGGTTGAATCCTTGCCGCCGCTGACGCCGTCGTCAGCGGTGCTGATCATCCCGATGGCTGAGCCGACCGCGGCGTTGCGGCGGGTCAGCGCGGGACCGCCCGAGACCTGGTTGGATGCAGTTCAAGTTGACGCGTGGCCGGTGGCGGTTCCGTGGTCGGCGTGCCTGCCCCGACCTACCAGGCCGCTGTCGCTGAGCGCGTTCGCTCAGCCGGCGAACTTCACTGATCTGCCGGTTGCCGTGTTCGCTGACGATGTCGCCTGGGCGTGGTGTTCGCACGGGGCGTGGGTGATCGCCCCCGTGTGCGTGGTGCCGACGTTGGCCTTCATCGAGCCGCTCGAGCTGCCGCCTGACGTTTCGGCGTGGATGGTCATGCCTGCTCTGCGCTCGATGCCCGTGGCAGTGTTCGGTGAGCCGCTGGGTTGGACGGTGCTGTGCCGCCAAGGTGCGCCGTTCCAATTCTGAGGATTGATCCCGGTTGCCGCACGCACGCGGGCCGGAGACTCGTCGCCCATGCTACGTCCGCCAATTGATATTCCGATGGGGCTGGGCGAGCACCTCGATGAGTTGCGCCGCCGGATCATGCTACCGGTGATCACCGTCGGGGTGGTGTTTCTCGCGGCGTTCGCATATCAAGCGCAACTGAAACTCGCCCTGATCTGGCCGCTGCAGCGGGCGATCGCGATCGTCGGCCCGGTCGAGGCCAAGCTCGTCGGCCTGCCGATCGATGGCACTCCACGCATCCTGCAAACGCTCAGCTTGGCCGAGAGCGCCTCGACCGCCGCGTCGATCAGTCTCTATGCCGCACTGGCGATCGCCGCTCCGGTGGTGCTGTGGCAGTTGTGGAATTTCGTCGCGGTCGGCCTGACCCGCAAAGAGCGCAACCTCGCATTCCTCTTCGTGCCCCTGGGCGTGATCCTCTTCTATTTCGGGACCATCGTCGGCTATCTCTTCGGAATGCCGTATTTTTATGCGTTCCTCATCGATTTCACGGCGGGCGATCCGACCGCGACGATCTCCCTGCGGCAAGAGGAATACGTCGAGACATTCTTCATGTGGACAGTGGCCTTCGGCATGATCATGGACATTCCGTGGTTGCTCATCGTGCTGGTCCGCACCGGGATGTGTACGCCGGCGCAGATTTCCAAGTCACGCAAAGTAGTCACCGTGATCAATCTCGTCGCCGCCGCGATGATCACTCCGGGCAGCGATGCGCTCAGCCTGATCGCGTTGTTCCTGCCCATGCAGTGCCTGTTCGAAATCGGATTGCTGGCCAGTCGGTTCTTCGTGCCTACCCCTGATGTCCCCGTCGAGATTGAACGTGACTGAGCGCCGCATCATCGTCATCAAGATCGGCAGCAATTCGCTGGTCGATCGTCACGGTAAGCTCGACGCCGCGTATTTTGGCCGCATGGCGGCACAATTCGCCAGCCTGCATGCCAGCGGCTGGCAGCCGGTACTGGTCACCAGCGGCGCGGTCGCCAGCGGCGTCGGCATCCTTGGCTTGAGCGAACGTCCTCCGGGCCTGCCCGAGCGCCAAGCGTTGGCCGCGATCGGGCAGATCACCCTGGCTCAGCGTTGGGAAGCCGCGCTGGCGGCGCATGGGCTGGTCGCCGCGCAGGTGCTGCTGACGTATGACGATTTCACCCATCGTGAACGCTACCTGAATCTCGCGGCGACCTTTCGCGCATTGTTCGAATTCGGCGCGGTGCCGGTGATCAACGAGAACGATACCGTCGCCGTCGAAGAGTTGACGGTCGGCGACAACGATCGCCTGTCGGCGCTGGTGGCGACTCAACTGGGCGCCGATCGGTTGGTCTTGCTGACTGATATCGATGGCATGTATGACGCGGATCCGCGGACCAATCCCGCAGCGCAGCGGATGCGCGAAATACCGGTGGTCACGACCCGCATCCTGGCCGCAGCAGGCGGTGCCGGAGCGCGCGGTCGGGGTGGCATGCGCTCGAAGATCGAAGCCGCGCGGCTTGCCAGTGGCGCAGGCGTGACCACCACCATTTGCCTCGCCCGCGAAACCGACGTGCTGATCCGGATCATCGCCGGAGACGATCTCGGCACGCGCATCCCCGGGCGAGGCGATAAAGCCGACAGCCGGCGACGATGGCTGGCGGTCGCCCGGCGGGTGAAGGGTCATCTGCACATCGATGCCGGCGCGGCCACCGCGCTGATCAGCAAAGGGCGCAGCTTGTTGCCTGCCGGTGTCGCCCGCGTCGAGGGCCGTTTCGAGCGCGGCGACACCATCGCGATCGTCAATCCCGAGGGCGAAGAGATCGCTCGCGGACTCGCCAGTCTGTCGGCGGTCGAGCTGACCGCGATCGCCGGCAAACGTCTGGCGGCGGCGGCTGGGGTGTTGGGCTATGCGTTGCCCAAAGCCGCGGTGCACCGCGATGATCTCCTCGTCCTCATCTAACGAGTCGAATTACGCAGAGGCCGACCCGACAACAGGGGGGCGACCAACGCTG
Source organism: Planctomycetales bacterium (assembly GCA_025362255.1). Classification (GTDB taxonomy): domain Bacteria; phylum Planctomycetota; class UBA11346; order UBA11346; family UBA11346; genus CAIUVD01. The sequence continues at coordinate 5,769 of JANYGY010000141.1, read as the reverse complement.
TCCAACCGGTCTGATGCGCCGCGCCCAGGCCATGGCCGTCGTCGCCGTGAAAATATTCGTGAAAGCGGACCAGGCCGCGCCAACGCGGATCGTCCGCCCACCGGCGGTCGCTGCCGTCGCACGGGCGCTGGCCATCGGCCTTGGGCAAGAACAGTCGGCACAGCCGGTCGCGGATTTCAGCGGCGGCGACATCCAGCGTCACGTGCCGACCGGAACCGGTCGGCAATTCGACGGTCAAGGTATTGCCATAGAATCCGTGGTACCGTTCAAGCGCTTCGATGATCAGGACGTTCAACGGAAACCAGATCGGCCCGCGCCAATTGGAATTGCCACCGAACAAGCCGGTCTGCGATTCGCCAGGGACATAATCGACGCGGTATTCGTGATCACCCGAAGAGATCACCGCCGGTGCGTCGCGATGCGCCTGCGACAGTGAGCGGATGCCATAGGGCGAGAGGAATTCGCGTTCGTCGAGCAATCGTGCGAGCACCCGTTGCAGGCGCTCGCGCGACGGGATCGCGAGTAGTTGCCGGGTGTCGCCGGGTTTTCCTGCTTCGAGATACGTCAGGTGCCGCGCGAGGTCGCTGCGATAGGTCTTGAACCACGCCAAGCGCTTGGCGAATCCAGGCAAGGCGGTCAGCGCGTCATCGGTGATGATCGCCGAGGCGAACAAGGGGATCACGCCGACCAGTGAGCGCACCGGCAAGGGCATGCTGCCGTTCACGGTGCACAGGTGATCGTAATAAAATCCATCAGCCTCATGCCACAGGCCCGAGTCGCCGAAGGCGTTCATCGCATCGGCAATGGCGATGAAATGCTCGAGGAATTTCGAGGCGATGTCCTCGTACGGTGGGCGGTGGCGGGCCAGCTCGATCGCGATGGTCAGCATCCGTCCGGCGTAGAACGCCATCCACGCGGTGCCGTCGGCCTGCGCCAGCCAGGTCCCTGGCGGCAACGGCTGCGAGCGATCGAACGCGCCGATGTTGTCGAGCCCGAGGAATCCGCCGGCGAACAGGTTGCGCCCTTGGGGATCCTTGCGGTTGACCCACCACGTGAAATTGAGCAGCAGCTTTTGGAAAACGCGTTCGAGAAAATCGAGATCGGGCGCCCCGCGGGCGGCCTCTTGACGATAGATGCGCCACGCCGCCCACGCGTGCACCGGCGGATTCACGTCGCCAAAAGCGAACTCATAGGCCGGGATCTGGCCGTTGGGATGCATGTACCATTCGCGCAGCAACAGTTCGAGTTGAGCCTTGGCGAAATGCGGATCGATCGGGGCGAAAGCCACCGTGTGAAAGGCGAGATCCCAGGCCGCATACCACGGATATTCCCACTTGTCGGGCATGCTGATCACGTCGCGATTGAACAGGTGACGCCACTCGGCGTTGCGCCCGTCCTTGCGTGCAGCCGGAGGCGCGGGCTGCGCCGAATCACCATCCAGCCAATCCTTGATCACCAGGTGATAAAATTGTTTCGACCATCCCAGGCCGGCCCACGCCAGCCGCGCGACGCGGGCGCGCTCGGGGTCGATGCCGGCGGGCAGCACTGAGGCGTAAAACGCATCGGCCTCGGCCAAGCGGCTGGTCATCGTCGCCGTGAAATCAGCGCCCAGGTCAGGCACGGTGCCATCATCTGGGCGCAGCCGCAGACGCAGCTCGAGCGTGCCCCGGGCGGGCAACGTCAGGTGATACCAGGCTCCAGCCTTGGTCCCGCGCTGCTTGGGATTCACCGCGCCCAGCTCGCCGTGCACGATCCGGCGATCGAACGCGTCTTTGACCCACGGCGAATCATTTGCGACGCTATCCAAACGTTCGTGATTGGTCTCATTGTCGGTGAATAGCCACTGCGGTTTTCCGGATACCGCCAAACGCATCTTGCCCAGCGTTTCATGGGTGAGCGCCAGAGTGCCATCGCGGTTGAGCGCGATCGTGGGCTTCAGGCCACAGCCTTCGTGGGTGCAACCCCACGACCACGTATTGCGAAACCACGCGGTCGGCACCACGTCAAGCTCCGCCGGCTCATCGGCATGATTGATCAGGCGCACGATCCAGCACAGATCATCAGGCGCCGCCTTGGCCCATTCGACTTCCAGATCGACGAACCGCCCGGCGTCGAAGATCCCGGTATCCTCAAGTTCGAATTCACTCTGTTCGCGTCCACGTTCGCGATTTTCGCGCAGCAGCTGTTCATACGGGAAAGCCGCCAACGGATACCGGTAGCGCGCCTTGGCGTACGATGCGGTCGGCGTGGCATCGAGGTGCCACCAATGTTCTTTGGCGTCTTCCCCGTGATTGCCTTCACTGTTGGTCAATCCGAACAAGCGCTCCTTCAAAATCGGATCGCGGCCATTCCACAACGCCGGCGCTAGGCACAGCCGGCATTCCCGATCGGTGAAGCCAAGCAGACCATCCTCGCCCCAGCGATAGGCCCGACTGCGTGCGTGATCGTGCGGCACGTAATCCCAACAAGTTCCGTCCGGGCTATAATCCTCGCGCACCGTGCCCCATTGCCGATCCGAGACATACGGCCCCCAGCGCTTCCAATTCGCGGTGCGCGCCGCATCTGCCGCCAAGCGTTGACGTTCGGCATCAGGCAGACCGTGGTTTTCCATTCGAATAGTCTGACATACGCCTCGCTCAGGCGCCAGACCCGAGAGCCTAACGGAGCACCATTCCCCTGAATCTTGCAGTGTGCTGACCTGGATGGTTGAGCCCCTGCTCTGCCACCTCGAGTTGACGGATTACCGTCAAAATTTCAGGGAAATCGCAGGGTTCCGAAGCGATCGCGTTGGTGAAATGACTTATTGGAGCCAGTAGACGCCCAGGCGGCCCAATGTGGGTGCGAGGTCAAGTCGGCGCACTTGTAGAAGTTGGCTCGCCAATCGCCGCTTAGCGTGACGTCGGGTCCAAAATAATTGTGCATCACGGACAGGGGCAGGTCGACGGAAACCTCCCAGGTGGTCGGGTCGGTGATTTCCGGATCGACGATCGACGGCATCGACGTGCTCACCGTGATTCGCTTGAGGTCGGCAGGATCAAACATCCGCACTTTGACGAAGCGCAGATTGACGATGCGGGGATCCTCGATGAAGGAGGCGAGGACCGTGCCGCCAGCGTTGATCTCCAGGTTGCAGTAGGCGACCCCCGCCGCTGGCTTGAAGAAGAATTCTACGCACGAATCGCCACAGACATTTTCATTTGCCGCAGTGACGACTGAACGCACGAAACGGTCTTGGATCCGCCAGCGCAGATGCAGCTGATCGCCAGAGCTAGCGATTTTGACCTCGGTGATCGGGTGGTGATCGGTGGATTCGGGATGGAAATCGGCGACGCGCACCGCGGGTACGGCAGCCCAAGCGGGAGAAGAAAATGTCCCGGCGGCGGCGCTGGAATTGGGGAAGGTTGGCACCAGATGCACGGGTCGTGCTTGGCTATCGACCGTGGGCTTCCCCGTGATCTTTTCGGCTCCGACTTCCCCTTTCAAAACAGCCGGCCGGATGCGCACCGCCGCATCGCGCACCAAGCCCGCGAGCGGTACCAGCATGCCGCGTCCGGCTCCGGCTTGGTACAGCAGCGGAGGTCCCGCCACCCAGGTGTCGAACACCTCAATGTCCCAGGCGCGATTCGGATCCAGACCAAACGGGACAAGATTGAGCACGCGGCCCGCAAGTGGCTCGAACAGTTGTCCGGGATCATCGGCCAGCGCCGCGAAGCCGGCGGTTTGCGCGGTGTAGCGCCGGTCGGGTTGAAAAGGCCAACTCGTGAGATCGATCGTGCGGTGGACCCAGGCGAAGCCGCCATCGGCATCGACCCGTGCGAGCACCTCTAACTTGCGATCGCTGGCCAGCACGCCGCGCAGATGTTTCCACGAGCGTTGGCTGAGGTCCTCGCCGACAATGAAGTCAGCAAACAATCGCTGCCGTTTTCCGAGGTCGTGGTGCAGCACCAGATTCCACCACCACGGCCACGGGCTGCCGGCGAATGGCAACATCAAGCCGACCCACGGACCATCATGAATCTCATGCGCCAACCAAGCGGGGCTGCCGCCTTGCGAGTGGCCACCGAGTTCTTCGATCAATGCCGGCTTACCGAAGACACTGAGGGCCGCCGCACGCGCGGCGCATACTCCCGCGAGTTCACGCGTGTTGTACGCGGCGGCCTGGGTGTATTCGATCTCGGGCAAAGCCCACACATCTGCCTCGCCGGTCGCTGAGCGGAACTCGGTCGAAATTGGGCGCTTTCCAGGATCGTGCGCGCGCAACGCACGCGCAATGGCGCGGTGCCAGTCGACCAAGCCGGTCTGCGTGACGCCATCAACCTCGACCCACAAGGTCCAGGCGAACAACGCCGGATCGCTGCCCCAGCGGGCCGCTGCATAACGCGCCATCCGCTCTTGAAATGAGCGTGCCGTTGCATCCGTCAGTATGTTCGCGGGATCTGTCAGCGGCCCGGCCAAGGCCTGGTTGTAGGGATTGTGTTCCCACTGCGTATCCACCTCAGGTGAGAACGGCCCGTGCTGCCACAGTGCCAGATCCACGACCATGCGCGCGCGACGAGCGGCCTGCATGACTTGATCGATCTTCCACGCTTCCTGCAGGCTGTACGAACCCAGGCCCTGCTGACCCTGCCAACGTCGATCCCATTCCAAGGCTCCGAACGAGGGCGACAGCCATACGCGCAGCAGATTCCAGCCGCCGTCGTGCAGTTTGCCGATGGCGCGTTCCATGGCGAAACTGCCCTCAGCCGCGGCTGGCTGCGGAATGCCGATGCGATCGACGAGATCGTCGTGCGGCGAGCGCAGGTTGATGCCCTGCGGATAAAAGAATTTATCATCACGACGGAACCACGCGCCGTTGACGCTGACTGGTCCGGGAAGGTCGCTCGCCATGACGTGCACGCTCTGCGCCGCCGAGGTCACCTGTCTGCCGTCGGCTTCGGTGCAGGTGAGCGTTGCGGTGTACTCACCCGGAGCATCCGGCGTCCAGCGCACGGCCCATTCCGGCGGCCCGGCTGCGGTCAGCACTTCGCTGCCAGCGACGTTGGTGCGGGTGAAGTCGCGCGTCAGGAATCCCGGCACCTCGACGGTGCCAGAGGCCCCATGAATCGTGGCCCGCATCTGTACGGCAGCCGGGTTGAATGGCTCCCGTATGGCGCGGGCCAACGTGCAGCGTAATTCGGTTGGCTCCTGGCAACGTGCCGGAGCCACCTGGCGCACCGCGGTGATCGCCTGTTCAATCACGTGAGCCTGCCCGCTGGCGGCGACCTCGCGCACGCCTACGGATTTCGTGGCCGCGTCTGGCGCCATAAAGATGCGGATGCCAGCGGTGCGAACCCGCATCAGCAATTGCGGTGACCAGGCACTGCCGCCCGGACGTGATTCCCACGGGCCGTCCAAAGGAATGCTGAGGCGCGATTGGCCGGGCGGAATAATGGCCGTTATCTGGCGCTGAAACCATTCGCCATCGACCACGGTAAGCCACGCCGTCGCGCGCACGGCGATACTGTCATCGGCTGGCGCAAGTGCGCGATCGTAGGTGAACTCGATCGATTCGCGACCGACCCAGTTTTCCTCCACGATGATTTCGCGCTCACTGGCTGGCGGCCCCGTAAACGGGACCTGAGCCAGCTTGATCGCATCCCAGGCTCCACCCCAGGTCAGTGATCGCCAAGCAATGGTCAGCACCGCGGCCGAGGCCAGCACCAGAATGCTCGCCAGTGCCCAGCGGCTCCGTGATGGTCGCCGCTGCGCTGGAGGTGGAGCTACGAGAGT